>NZ_WLUG01000040.1:0-28095 GCF_009706505.1 Providencia sp. wls1922
CGTGTCCACGACCGTGACGACCCTCGCCGTGACAACATTCCCCGTGGTCATGACCATGGCGATGTTCTTGGTGCTCGCTATTGTGGCAGCAGCCACCGTGTCCTCGTTGATGTTCGTCATGATGTGAGGCATAAACATGACGGCATTGATGTATTCTCATAGGAACCTCTGTTATTATTTCGATATATCTAAACTGCGTTGATGGGTTCACTTTATTCCGATATATCTAAATTGTCAAATTAGATATATCTAAACAATAAAAAATACATTGAAATGAGTGATAGACGAAGAAAGTTTATTTTTTATTCTTTTTTTCGGCTGCTAATATTTCCTTTTTAGCGTATTATCCTGCCACTTTGTGATTTCCTAGTGCTGATAATTGCTATTTTTTTGAGCATCTTTGCACGACGACGCAACTGAATGTTTTTTAGCTAAAAACTTTTTTAATAGTGATGGCTTTCACATTTATTCCACTTGTGTGGAAAAACGTGTAAAATAACAGCAAATTAACGTAGAAAGTATGCTTTGGGCATTACAACAACTCATAAAGCATATTCCTTTCCTGTCAATTAAACGGTAAAAATCCTTGTCAATTCAAAACTTAAGAAACATCGCCATCATCGCTCACGTTGACCATGGCAAGACAACACTGGTTGGTAAATTACTGCAACAGTCCGGCACTTTCGGTGAACGTGAAACTGTTGATGAGCGTGTTATGGACTCCAATGACTTGGAGAAAGAGCGTGGTATTACAATCCTTGCTAAAAACACCGCTATCCAATGGAATGGTTATCACATCAATATCGTAGACACCCCAGGTCACGCCGACTTTGGTGGTGAAGTTGAACGTGTTATGTCCATGGTTGACTGCGTTCTGCTGGTTGTTGATGCGATGGACGGCCCAATGCCACAAACTCGCTTCGTAACGCAAAAAGCGTTCGACCACGGTTTACGTCCAATTGTTGTTATCAACAAAGTTGACCGCCCAGGCGCGCGTCCTGATTGGGTTGTTGACCAAGTATTCGACTTATTCGTGAACTTAGGTGCTACGGATGAGCAATTAGATTTCCCTATCGTTTATGCATCTGCATTAAACGGTATCGCTGGTCTTGACCATACTGACATGGCTGAAGACATGACTCCACTGTACGAAGCTATCGTGGAACACGTTGAGCCACCAGCAGTTGATCTGGAAGGTCCATTCCAGATGCAAGTTTCTCAGTTAGATTACAACAGCTACTTAGGCGTTATCGGTATCGGTCGCATCAAGCGTGGTACTGTTAAACCTAACCAACAAGTGACTGTTATCGATAGCGAAGGTAAGACTCGCAACGGTAAAATCGGTAAAGTTCTGACTCATTTAGGTTTAGAGCGTATTGATTCACAACAAGCTGAAGCTGGCGACATTGTTGCACTGACTGGTTTAGGTGAGCTGAATATTTCTGACACTATCTGCCAAGTGGGTAACGTTGAAGCATTGCCTGCACTGGCGGTTGATGAGCCTACAGTTAGCATGTTCTACTGTGTTAACACCTCACCATTCTGTGGTAAAGAAGGTAAGTTCGTTACTTCACGTCAAATCCTTGATCGTCTGAATAAAGAACTGGTTCACAACGTTGCACTGCGTGTTGAAGAAACTCAAGATCCAGATGCATTCCGCGTTTCTGGTCGTGGTGAGCTGCACTTATCTGTTCTGATCGAAAACATGCGTCGTGAAGGCTTCGAATTAGCCGTTTCTCGTCCAAAAGTTATCGTTCGTGAAATCGATGGTCGTAAACAAGAGCCATTCGAACAAGTGACTTTGGATGTTGAAGAACAAAACCAAGGCGACGTGATGAAAGCGTTAGGTGAGCGTAAAGGTGACCTGCGTGACATGATGCCAGATGGTAAAGGTCGTGTACGTTTAGACTATATCATTCCTAGCCGTGGCCTGATTGGCTTCCGTACTGAGTTCATGACTATGACTTCAGGTACTGGTTTACTGTACTCTACATTCAGCCATTACGATGATGTTCGCCCAGGCGAAATCGGTGGCCGTCAAAACGGTGTTCTGATCTCTAACGGTCAAGGTAAAGCAGTTGCATACGCACTGTACAGCCTGCAAGATCGCGGTAAGTTATTCTTAGGTCACGGTGCTGAGGTGTATGAAGGCCAAATCATCGGTATTCACTCACGTTCTAACGACCTGACTGTTAACTGCTTAACCGGTAAAAAACTGACTAACATGCGTGCATCAGGTACTGATGAAGCGACAACGCTGTCACCACCTATCAAAATGACTCTGGAACAAGCTCTTGAGTTTATCGATGATGATGAATTAGTTGAAGTAACTCCACTGTCAATTCGTCTGCGTAAGCGTCACTTGACAGAGAACGATCGCCGTCGTGCTGGCCGTTCTAAAGAAGATTAATCGTTAGTCTTTGAATTAAAATTGAAGGTGCCAAATATGGCACCTTTTTTTATGCACAAAAATCGAACGATAAATGAATTTAGTTATATCGGAGGAAAAAATTTGTTTATCCAGACACAAACGTCATTCCTCTAGCCAATTTGCTTAATCGATAAATTGAAAAAATAACCTTAATAATCCTCAATTAGGACTGTTCAGTTGCCTCAATAATGATTAAAGTAAATTTAATGAATAACTAAGAGGACAATTTATGCTGTATATCTTCGATATGGGTAATGTGATTATTGATATCGACTTCAATCGTGTATTTGATAAGTGGTCTGAACTAAGTGGTACCCCAAGTTCAGAAATCAAAAAGCGATTCACTTTTGGCAATATCTTCCAACTCCACGAGTGTGGCAAAATTTCAGATATCGAATTTGCTGAACTGCTCTGTGAAGAATTGGGTATCACCCTAAGCTTTGAAGATTTTGCAGAAGGCTGGCACTCAATTTTCATCTCACTAAGACCAGAAGTCATTGATATTATGGAACGTCTGCGTGAGCAAGGTCATCGCGTTGTCGTGTTATCTAACACTAATCGCCTGCATCTTGATTATTGGCCAGAACACTACCCTGAAATTGCAGCGTCCTCTGACTTCCTGTATCTATCCCAAGATTTAGGAATGCGTAAGCCAGACCCAGAAATTTTCAAATATGTTCTGGAATCTGAAGAATTTGAAGCAGCTGATGCGGTGTTCTTTGATGATGTAGAAGAAAACGTAAAAGCGGCTGAAGCACTTGGTATCAAAGGTGTTCATGTCTTGAATAAAGACACCGTTCCTGAATATTTTCGTACTTACGACTTTAGCGCCGAAGTCGAATAATCCAGTTCTTAATAAGGAGTAACGGCGACGTTACTCCTTTTTTTATCGAGTACCCATGATTGCATTAATCCAAAGAGTCACTCACGCGAGTGTGGTTGTTGATGAAAAAACAGTAGGGCAAATTGGTCCTGGTCTTTTAGTTTTGCTCGGTGTTGAAAAAGACGATGATGAGCAGAAAGCAAAACGCCTTTGTGAGAAAGTCCTTGGCTATCGTATTTTTAGCGATGACCAAGGCAAAATGAACCTTAACGTTCAACAAGCTGGTGGAAGTTTATTAGTGGTTTCACAGTTCACGTTAGCCGCAGATACCAAGAAAGGGATGCGCCCAAGTTTCTCCGGCGGAGCGGAGCCAGCGAAAGCGGATCAGCTGTATCAATATTTTGTTGAGCAAAGCCGTGCACAAGGCATCGTGACAGAAACCGGTGAATTTGCGGCGGACATGCAAGTTAGCTTGACCAATGATGGTCCCGTGACTTTTTGGCTGCAAGTGTAGAAAAATCGCTTAAGGGAGGGGGGGAGAGATGTATCACCTACGGACACCAAAAGATGAACTTGAATTCGCTGCATACTACCAATTTCGCTGGTCAATGCTGCGAGAACCGTTCAAACAACCCCTTGGCTCTGAAAAAGACGGTTATGATTTAACCGCTCACCATCAAATGGTGGTTGATGAAAAAAATCGTATTTTGGCCATTGGGCGTCTATATATTAATGCCGATAATGAAGGAGCTATTCGCTTTCTCGCAGTTAATCCTGTCATGCAAGGCAAGGGGTTAGGCAAACTGATTATTATGGCGCTTGAAACCATTGCAAGGCGAGAAGGTGTTAAACGTATCGTGTCCAGTGTTCGAGAAGAAGCCGTACCATTCTTCGCCAAAATGGGTTTTGAACGTCGTGGCGAGGTCACTGGAGAGTTGAAAACCCCTGTTCGACACTATTTGATGATCAAACCAATTGAAACCCTTGACCAAATTCTCCATCGTCCGGATTGGTGCGGTGAGCTTCAGCAAGCTTGGCACAAGCATATTCCATTAAGTGAAAAAATGGGTGTACGTATTGAACAGTACACAGGAAAGCGCTTTGTGACGACAATGCCAGAAGCTGGCAACCAAAATCCTCATAATACTATTTTTGCTGGAAGCCAGTTTTCTCTCGCCACGTTAACTGGCTGGGGAATGATTTGGCTACTGCTGCAAGAGCATCAATTAGGCGGAGAAATCGTTCTGGTAGATGCCAATATTCGCTACGCAAAACCCGTTAGTGGACGCCCAACCGCAGTGGCCGATCTCTCACATCTTAGTGGGGATTTAGATCGCCTCGCCCGAGGAAGTAAAGCGCGGGTAAAACTAGAAGTGCATGTGAGCAATGCAGAAAACCAAGTGGGTGCGGTATTTAGCGGCATATACATGGTGCTGCCAGAAACGAAAAAAGAGAAAAGCGAATAATGTTTTTAGGTGGCTGACTGTTTTTGGTGAAGAATCGAAAAAGCAGGCAATCCGAAGGGATGAGCCTGCTTTTTTATTGCTTACTAACTCACTGCTTTATTGAGTAACCATATCAGGAACATGCCTATCAACAGGGTAGGTATTTTCTGCTGGTACAGTGTGTGATTCTAGCTTGGGTTGGGATTCTGCTGATGGCTCTACGGGGGCGACGCCAGACGCCACATGGCCATCAACCACAGTACGCAGTTGAGCGCTTCCTTGAAGTGGCTTAGCGGTTAATTTTCCGTTGAGGCTTGATACTAGAGGTGATGCGAGTAAATCCCCTTGTAATGAAGCCTCGAAATCTCCCCACATTTGTGGTGAAAAGCCTGACCAACCCCATTGGTTTAAATCACTTAAATCAATGTTGGTCCCTGATGCACGTAATTCAAAAGGTACTTTATTTGGCTCTTGCTGTGCCAGTAAACCAATTTTTGCGATACCACGGTCAACGCTGCCACTGAGGCTTGCGGCGGCACGCCCATTACTTCCTGCAATTTCTAAAAGTGGACGACGGATCATCACCTGGTTGATGGTACCTGTATCGGCATTGAAAGTAGCTTGCCCCTTCCAGATTCCCCACTGTTTCTGTTTGATCAGGTCAACATAGCGAATGTTGCCGCTTAACGCGGTAAATTCGAAAGGAAATTCAGGTTGAATATTCATCAGCAAAGATTGCGTGACGGTAAAATTATCAATGGCGAATGTGGATAACCACGCTGGTGTGGGTTGAGCAAAGAACGACAGCCAATTATCTGGCAAGGTATACAGAACCCCAGCGAGCGTACCTTCAGTGATGGTCAGTGATTTATCATTACGTTGCCAAACCGCACTGAGGTTAAAAATACCTTTATTGTAGTAGCCGGAGAGCTTATCAACATTGAAGTTATCACCGTCAATGTTCAGCTCACCGATGAGCGTATCAATTTGCTGGTCTTGGATAACCAATTGATCGACATTGAAATTAATATGGCTTTTTGGGCTGCTCCAACTCCCTCTCACCAAGGCAATTTGATCGACTTCGCTGCTCAGACCCGACAGTGCCCAATCGCGCCCTTGAATATCTACATTGGTTAGTTGTAATTGGTTGATTTGCAATGTTCGGTCACTGTTTATTGCATCAAACAGCGCATCAAAGGTTAAGTCATTCTGCCAGCCCACTTTATTCATCGACAGGTTATCAATGGTGATAGAACCGTCAGCAAACCATTTTCCTTTACCCGTGATCGCCCCATTATTGAGGTAGCCGCTGATTTGGCTAAAATCTGTTACCTTTTCTTGTAATTTCCCCGTGACCGCGACATTTCTAAAAGGGAGAGAATTCAAGGTTAATTGATTGGTAGTAAAGCGAAAATCACCATAACCAAATGGATTTTCAGTTGTTGGTTTCCATGGGGTTATACCCCCTGTAAATCCTGCGACTTGAACGGTGTTTTTGTCTTGAGTTAATTGAATCTGGCTATTTTCAAATTGTAGGACTTTTGCAGAAAGCGGTAGCGGCGATGTGTTCTCGGTAAAGTTTGCAGATAAGTCTCCTTGAGTGATGGTTAAGCGTTGAATAGCTTCGCCACTGAAAATATGCCGCCAATTGACATCCACCACAATTTGCCGAGCATCTAATTCTAGCTGCTTGTTGCTTGATTCAATCTTAATGTCTTGGAAAATAAATTTACCCGGATCGGAGAATTGATGTCCCATAATGCCGACGTTAATGTCATAAGGCGTAAATTTGCTCAGAAGTTGGCTGGCGTAACCTGCTCCCCATCGAGTTTGTAAGGCAATATAGCAGGCAAGAAATACAATCAAAAGAAGCAGAAAAATATAGCCGAAAAACCTCAGTAACCCTTTCACGTTTGTCTGCTCCCTTATTAATCAGATAAAAATATAAATTGCCGATATGTTTAATATATCGGCAACTCAAGGATAGCATACAGAAGAACCGCCGGCGTGTTCAACTCTTGCGGCGGTATAGAGAATTATTTTTCGTGAGGGAAAATCAAGTTCAGTACAATCGCAGTTAAACCACCTGCTGCAATACCGGATGAAAACAGGGTTTTCAGCCAGTCAGGCGCAAATTGTAGGATTAACGGTTGCTGAGAAACCCCCATTCCTACGGCTAGAGACAATGCAATGATCATAATTGCGCGGCGATTGAGTGGCTCGCGAGAAACGATACGCACACCGGACGCAGCAATTGTGCCGAACATCACAATGGTAGCACCACCTAGAACAGGTTCAGGAATTTGTTGCACAAAACCTGCCACTGCTGGGAACAGACCCAGTAGCACTAGCATCAACGCCACTAAGTAACCCACATAGCGGCTAGCAACACCTGTTAATTGGATAACGCCATTATTCTGACCAAAGCAGGAGTTAGGAAAGGTATTAAACACCGCTGACACCATAGAATTTAGTCCATTGGCTAATACACCGCCTTTAATACGTTTCATATAGAGAGGTCCGTGTACTGGCTGCTCGGAGACATCTGACGTTGCTGTGATATCACCAATGGTTTCTAGCGACGTCACCATAAAAATTAGAATTAGTGGAATGAGTAAATTCCAGTCAAAAGAGAGACCATAATAAAAAGGTTCAGGGATCGTAATCAGAGATTGATTGGCATCACTGGCTTGCGTAGTTGGCAGCATATTCATCCACCAAGCAGCAAGGTAGCCTACTGCCATTGCAATCACTAATGATGCAACGCGTAAGTACGGGTTCTTCTGGCGAGTTAACAGGATAATGACGGCTAACACAATGCCTGCAAGAATGAGGTTATCAGGGGAACCGAATGTGTTATCGCTCAGTGCACTGTAACCCCCACCAATTGAGGTTAAACCGACTTGAATCAGTGATAAACCAATGATCATGACCACAACACCAGAAACCAGCGGCGTGATAACTCGGCGAGCTAAATGTAAGAAACGCGATAAGATAACTTCGGTCAGTGCTGCGACCATTAATGTGCCGAATAATGCCGCCATCATGGAAGGGATATCGGCTCCGCCTTGCTTGAGTGCAACTCCCCCCATAATCAACGGTGCAACAAAGTTGAAACTGGTGCCTTGAATGGAAAGTAATCCTGAGCCGACAGGACCCCACGCGCGGATCTGAATCAGAGAGGCGATTCCTGAAGCAAACAATGACATGCTGATGATTCTCTGGGTGTCATGAGCGGGTAGCCCAAGTGCTTGGCAGATAAGCATAGCGGGGGTAATCACCGCGACAAACATCGCTAATAGATGCTGTCCAGCAGCAAACAGCGCCTGAGGTAAAGGTGGCCTATCTTCAAGGCGATAGATCAGTTCGCTTTGGTTTTGTACTGTTTTTTCAACATTTTGTTCTTCAGATGCCGTTGCGTTCATTATTCCAATTCCACTAGCAAAAAGCGCATTTTAAAGAGAATAATACAAAAAGCAATCGGTTGCGCAAAAAAATTAAGGTGGATATTAAACTAAGAGCGTCACATTTTTATATGTTTTAACTTGTATTTATCGCGATTTTTTTTTCTAATCCATGCACCTGCTTTTGGCGTTTTAAGGAAAAAAATAACGTCTAATTAGTTTTAAATAATATTAACAACAGACGAGGTACATAAATGTATCATCTCGATGTCTACGGCACTCTGGTCGCTGCTACACTCGTGCTATTACTCGGACGTAAACTGGTAAAGTCAGTTTCATTTCTTGAAAAATACACTATCCCTGAACCCGTTGCAGGGGGATTATTAGTCGCTTTTACCCTGTTAGTGGTTAAGCAAGTATTTGATTGGAGCCTCTCCTTCGACTTATCACTGCAAGAACCGATGATGCTCGCATTCTTTGCGACCATTGGTTTGAATGCTAACTTAGCGAGCTTAAAAGCTGGCGGTAAAGCATTGTTAATCTTCATTTTTGTCGTTGTCGGTTTATTGCTAGTTCAAAACACAGTCGGTATCGCACTTGCGAAATTATTAGGTTTAGACCCTCTTATGGGGCTATTAGCCGGCTCAATCACTTTATCCGGTGGACATGGTACAGGCGCCGCTTGGGGTAAAATCTTTACTGAAGATTATGGCTTCAAGAGTGCAACTGAAGTTGCAATGGCTTGTGCAACCTTTGGTTTAGTACTTGGAGGGCTTATTGGTGGCCCTGTTGCACGTTTCTTAATTCGCAATATCCCAACACCTGGTACCGCGGATGAGGACAAAGATGTTCCTACCGCATTTGAAAAGCCACAATCCAACCGCATGATCAACTCGATGGTGTTGATTGAAACTATTGCGTTGATCGCTATCTGTTTGCTAGCAGGAAGCTGGATTGCAGGGCTACTATCTGGCACCGCATTTGCACTGCCTAAATTTGTTTGCGTATTGTTCGTCGGTGTTATCTTAAGTAACAGCCTATCTTTACTTGGTTTTTATCGAGTATTTGACCGCGCGGTTTCTGTGATGGGTAACGTCAGTCTATCCTTATTCTTAGCCATGGCATTAATGAGTTTAAAACTGTGGGAACTGGCGTCTTTAGCGATCCCAATGTTAGTCATTCTCGGCGTTCAAGCTTGCGTTATGGCAGGATATGCGATTTTTGTTACCTTCCGTGTGATGGGCAAAAACTATGATGCTGCCATTTTAGCGGCAGGTCATTGTGGTTTCGGTTTAGGGGCAACACCAACCGCTATCGCTAACATGCAAGCGGTAACCGATAAATTTGGTCCATCTCACCTAGCATTCTTAGTCGTGCCGATGGTAGGGGCATTCTTTATCGATATTGTGAATGCGTTAGTGATTAAGTTCTACTTATGGTTGCCAGTTTTCCCAACGATTGGCGGCTAGTACAGAACAAGTATTGAAGTAAATACAAACATATATAACTAAATGTATAAATAAAGCAGGTATTGCCGTGGACATGGATGTGTTCACGGCAATTTTCATTTTAAGGAAGGAAAAAGCTTAAGCGTGGCTATATTGCTCGCGCTCAGGGAGCCAGCGTTCAATAATCTTTTGAGCATGCTCAGGGTAGTTTTGTTGAATATGTCGTGCCAACCGTTGCACTTCTGGCAACATATATTGATCTCGTAGCAAGTCTGCCACTTTAAAGTCCGCATTCCCTGTCTGCCTGGTACCTAGCAGCTCTCCGGGGCCTCGAATTTCTAAGTCTTTTTGGGCAATCACAAAGCCATCATTACTGTCTCGTAAAACTTGTAAGCGCTGCTTGGCGGTATGAGTGAGTGGCGTTTTATAAAGTAGCACACAGTGAGATGCGACAGAGCCACGACCAACCCGCCCCCGTAGTTGGTGCAATTGTGCTAATCCAAGCCGTTCGGGGTTATCAATAATCATCAGGCTTGCGTTCGGAACATCCACCCCGACTTCGATAACGGTGGTAGCAACAAGTAACTGTATTTCGTTATTCTTAAATGCCGCCATAATGCTTTGCTTTTCGGCGGGTTTCATTCGACCATGGACTAGTCCAACTTTGAGTTCAGGTAGGGCCAACGCGAGTTCTTCGCTGGTAACTTGGGCAGCTTGCGCTTCAAGTACCTCTGAGTCATCAATCAATGTGCACACCCAATAAGCTTGCCGTCCTTCCTCTAAACAGGCTTGGCGAACGCGCTCGACAATATCACTACGTCGGGTGTCTGGAATCGCCACAGTAGTGACCGGAGTTCTTCCTGGTGGAAGCTCGTCAATCACTGAGGTATCGAGATCGGCGTAAGCAGTCATTGCCAGCGTGCGTGGGATTGGCGTAGCGGTCATGATTAATTGATGTGGGTGGAATCCTTGCTGTTCACCTTTCTCGCGCAAAGCGAGCCGCTGGTGAACGCCAAAGCGGTGTTGTTCATCAATGATGACTAACCCTAAAGAGTGAAAGCTCACTTGCTCTTGGAAGATGGCATGGGTACCGACTACCATCGAGACTTCACCACTCGCAATGGCATCTTGTTGTTGCTGGCGGGCTTTACCTTTTTGTTTACCTGCTAACCAGCCTACTTTGATACCTAGAGGTTCAAACCATTGCTTAAAGGTATTTGCGTGCTGCTCTGCAAGAATTTCAGTCGGTGCCATTAAGGCAACTTGTTTACCATTTTCAATGGCACACAGTGCGGCTAATGCAGCCACAAGTGTTTTACCGGAACCGACATCACCTTGGATCAAACGCATCATTGGGGCATTTTTTCGTAAATCAGTTTCGATTTCTGCTACGACGCGTTTTTGCGCGTTAGTTGGTGAGAACGGCAAATTTGCCAGTAAAGGCGTTTTAAACTTTCCAGATGAAACCAATGGTTCAGCATAGAGCCGTTCATTGCCAGCCCGAATGGCAAGCATACTTAAATGGTGAGCCAGTAACTCTTCGAGGATCAAACGCTTTTGGGCTGGGTGATGCCCTTTTTCTAACTCTTCTAACGAAACATCCGGTGGTGGAGTGTGTAACAGTCGGATGGCATCGGGGAGGCTAATTAGGCTACGGCTGAACTCTTCGGGCAGTAACTCTTGAATATTGCCACTTTCTAACATGGTGAGCGCTTGCTCCATCACTTTACGCAGTGTGGCTTGGCGGACACCTTCGGTTGTCGGATAAACCGGAGTTAGGTTCTCTTGAAGGGCGATATTATCCGTTTCTTGAGAGACTTTATATTCAGGGTGAATAATTTCAGGTCCTGTATTACCACGACGCACTTCTCCGTAGGCAGTCACTTGGCGACCTTCGGCTAAACTGTTTTTCATTGCAGCAGAGAAGTTGAAAAAACGCAGCGTTAGGTTGCCTGTACCATCGCTGATCAGGCAGGTCATCATTCTTTTACGTCCAAAAACGACTTTGGTTTGTAGAACGTGACCAGTGATAGTGGCCGTTGTGCCGGGTATCAAGTCTTTAATCTGATAAAGACGCGTATGATCTTCATAACGCAGTGGAAAATGCAGAAGCAAGTCCTGAACTGTGTTCAACCCGATTTTACTCATTTTTTCTGACTGGCTGGCACCAATGCCATGAAGTGAAGTCAGTGAAATGGTATTAAGCAGACCACGGTTCATGTCGATTCCTTAACTGAGTTGTTTTCTCTTCATTTTTTCAGAAAGCTGCATTTGTGCCCACCAAGCATCATCAGCCTCTATCTGACCTTGCTGATTGATAAATGGGCGAGGAAGCCCTTTGCGTTTAGCCACTTCAGCCAATACAGGATAGCCGCCTTCAAATAGCCACTCTTGTTGTTCTTGCTCAGATAATAGACTATTTTCTCGGTCATACATGCCTGCGAGTTGGCGCTGACGTTGGGCTTCATACAAAATAAGTGCAGAGGCGACAGAGACATTGAGTGACTGCACCATACCAACCATTGGGATGATAATATGTTGATCTGCAAGGGCTAATGCCTTATCCGAGATACCCGTTTTCTCTTGTCCCACCATAATACAGGTTGGGCGGGTATAATCAATTTCTCGAAAATCGACAGCCGTATCTGACAGATTCGTGACTAAAATCTGCATACCTTGGGATTTTATCTGAGTAATGGCGCTTTCGGTGGATTGGTGCGAGATGACTTTTACCCAACTATTACTTCCCGCTGCAGAGGAGACGGAGAGTTTAACCTGTTGGTCTGGCCAAATGGCATGAATTTTATGGATCCCGATTGCATCAGCACTGCGCACAATTGCAGAAACATTATGAGGCTTATGAATTTCTTCAAGACAAAGTGTTAGGTCGGGCTGCCGCATCGCCATCATTTGGCAAATGCGGCGATAGCGGCGTTCATTCATAGTGAGAGTTCGTATTTTTAATGATATCGACTAATTACGGTTACGGCTGACGCGTAGAACATCTGGCATGATACGAATTTTACGCATCACGTTAGCCAATTGAATACGGTTTTTAATCGACAAGCGAATAAAGGCGCAGTAAACACGACCATCTTTCTCTTCAGTGTTCATGCTTTGAATACTTGAGTTCGCATCATTGATAGCGGCGGTCAAGTTAGCAAGGGCACCTTGATGGTTTATCATATCAACTTTAATTTCAGCGATAAAATCCGTGTCTGTCTCGGTATCCCACTCAACAGCCATAAATTTATCCGGTTCTTTCTGATAACCACGGATATTACGGCAAGATTCATGGTGAATAACCAATCCTTTACCTGGGCTAATATGCGCAATAATTGGGTCGCCCGGGATAGGACGGCAGCATTTAGCAAAAGTAATTAAGACTCCATCAGCCCCTTTGATGGACAGCTTATTACGGTTTTCCGTAATCACTGGTTCTTCAACGGCACTTGACTGAGCACTCTGAGGGTTACTTTGCAAGTTACGAGCTACTACAACACTCATGGCATTACCTAAACCAATTTCGGCAAGTAAATCGTCAATAGAGTGGAGCTTCATGCGAGCTAATTCGGCATCAATACTTTCACGAGGTATATCTGTGATTTTGGTGCCTGTACCTAGTGCATGATTGAGTAAGCGACGACCTAAATTAACGGAGTCTTCGCGTTTTAAATTCTTCAGTAACTGACGGATTTTTGCACGTGCTTTTGAACTCACCACAAAGTTCAACCATGCCGCATTTGGTCGAGCGCCTGGAGCCGTAATAATTTCTACCGTTTGACCGCTAGAAAGTGACTGGGAGAGTGGGTAAGGTTGGCGATCAACTCGTGCACCCACACAAGCATGCCCAATGTCAGTATGCACGGCATACGCGAAGTCCACCGGTGTTGCGCCTG
Source organism: Providencia sp. wls1922 (assembly GCF_009706505.1). Taxonomy (NCBI): domain Bacteria; kingdom Pseudomonadati; phylum Pseudomonadota; class Gammaproteobacteria; order Enterobacterales; family Morganellaceae; genus Providencia; species Providencia sp. wls1922. The sequence goes on from NZ_WLUG01000040.1 coordinate 13,451, forward strand.
TCGGTAATTCGACAATACGACCTTCGGGGGTGAAAACGTAAATTTCATCAGGAAAGAGGTCTGATTTTACGCTTTCAATAAATTCAAATGAGCTTCCCGCACTCTGTTGGAGTTCGAGCAAGCTTTGCATCCAACGCTGGGCTTTCACCTGCGCAGTGGTTCCCAATTCGCCTTGTTCTTTATATGCCCAGTGAGCAGCAACACCCATTTCGGCCATTTGGTCCATATCTTCAGTACGAATTTGTACTTCGACAGGTACCCCATGAGGTCCAATTAATGAGGTGTGGAGGGATTGGTATCCGTTAGCTTTAGGAATAGCAATATAGTCTTTGATTCGCCCCGGACGAGGTTTATAAAGACTGTGCATTTGCCCTAAAACACGGTAGCAGGTATCAACGTCTTCAACGATGACCCTAAAAGCATAGATATCCATAATGGAATGGAATCGCTGCTCTTTTTGATGCATTTTCCGATAGATAGAATACAGATGTTTTTCGCGACCACTGACTGTACAGGGTACACCTGCTTCCGTTAATCGACCGTCAATTTCAGAAAGGATTTTTTGGATCATTTCTTTACGGTTACCACGAGCGGATTTCACCACTTCCTTGATAACACGATAACGGTTTGGATACAGCGCTTCGAAACCTAACTCTTCGAGTTCGGTTTTAATATGGTGGATACCTAAGCGATGCGCGAGAGGACTGTAAATTTCCAGTGTTTCACGCGCTATGCGGCGACGCTTATCGGGTCGTAATGACCCAAGCGTGCGCATATTGTGAGTACGGTCTGCCAGTTTGATCAAAATGACACGGATATCTTTCACCATTGCCATGATCATTTTACGGAAGTTTTCTGCTTGAGCTTCTTTCTTGTCGCGGAAATTCAGCTTATCCAGTTTGGAAACCCCTTCGACTAAGCCGGCGACGGTAGTTCCAAACAGCTGCTCTATGTCTTGAAATGTCGCTGGAGTATCTTCAATCACATCATGAAGTAGCGCAGCCATCAGTGTTTCATGATCCAAACGCATTTCAGCCAGAATACAAGCAACAGCAACAGGGTGAGTAATATAAGGCTCACCACTGGAACGGGTCTGCCCTTCATGAGCATCCCGTGCGACAACATAGGCTTTTTTCAGTAATTCAACTTGCTCTTTTGGGAGATATTGCTGAATTATTAGATTTAGGCTTTCAAACAGATACAAGGCAGACCCACCTTAGTAATTAGCGACGACCTTCAGCGATCGCAGAAACTGCCTGCATTTCAGCGGCTTCTTGCTCTTGCTGTTCTTGGCGTTCACGCACATCCAAAATGTGACCGTTAATTAAACCTTCTTCTACTTCACGTAGCGCGATAACAGTGTGCTTATCGTTTTCTTCTGGAACTAAAGGATCTTTACCACCAGTTTGTAACTGACGAGCTCTACGTGCTGCGACCAGTACGAGGTCAAAACGGTTACCAATTTTTTCTACTGCGTCTTGAACAGTTACGCGTGCCATAAGTGTGCTACTCCAAAGAAATAAAAAAATGACCTGATATGATACTGAAACTATTCTCAGTCTGCTAGTAATTTGCTGATTAAAGCATCATGTCGCTGGACTTGGCGACCTAATCTCAAGCGCTCAGCACGCATGATAGATTGTAAATCGCTCAGTGCGGTGTTGAAATCGTCGTTTACAATGACGTAATCGTATTCATTGTAATGCTCAATTTCGCCAACTGCTTGTGACATGCGCTTTTCAATGACTTCATCACTATCTTGACCACGACCACGCAGACGGCGATATAGCTCATCTTTTGATGGCGGTAGAATAAAAATACTACGTGCCTCTGGCATTTTTGCGCGAATTTGCTGAGCACCTTGCCAGTCAATATCGAGAAACACATCCACGCCACTATTTAAGACTTCCTCAATAATGGGTTTTGAGGTGCCGTAGTAGTTACCGAAAACACAGGCATGCTCTAAAAAGTCATTGTTCTCAACCATCTGAAGAAATTCAGCTTCAGAAACAAAGAAGTAATGCTCGCCATGAATTTCGCCTGGGCGTGCAGCTCGAGTTGTATGAGAAACAGAAACTTGAGTGTCATACAACGGTTGTGTCTTCAGTAATGCTTGGATAAGACTGGACTTACCTGCGCCACTAGGAGCAGAGAGAATATATAACGTGCCTTGTATCATGATGATTTCTTGAATATTTGTGGGTTAGACATAAAAGATAGTGATAAACCCTACATAGTATACACGTACTTAAGACAACATGCAGCGATATCAATTAACCATGAAATAAGAGTAAAAAAGTTTTGGTTATTGGAAAATTGTGAACGCCTTCCAGAAAATAAATTTAACTTAATGAAAATACCATCTGTTTTGCGAAGCGCTATGCAATTAACGGCATTGCCTGCTGCTACCCTTGATTTATTGACTCAGAATGCAATGCAACACATAGCGGTTCGGAACATGGTTTAAACTTAAATATAATAGGGACATTATGCATTATTTTTCAGTCAGGAAACTCTGGAAATTTGGTTGGTTCTGCCTATTACTTCAATCTGTTATTTCAATAGGCTATGGTGCGGAAACCGTAGATTCTCAAAAAGCATGCCGCTCATTAGATAATGAATTAACAAGAATGGAACAGCGGCGGCTGGGAGAGCAGCTACAAGAGTGGGACAGGCAATATCAGATTGGCGGTGTGAGCGGTGTGAGTGACGAGGTTTATGACCAACTTTTGGCGAAGTGGCAGCAGGGGCAGCGCTGTCAAAATTTACCTGACACTCTAGTACAACCGTTACAGTCTAAAACTGAACGATTAATAAAGCATCCCATACCCCATACGGGATTGAAAAAATTAAAATCAGAAGAAATAGCAGCATGGATAAAGGCTCGTAATGAAGTTTGGTTGCAACCTAAAGTCGATGGTGTTGCGGTGACGCTGCACTATGAAAATGGACGTTTAGTGTCAATGATTAGCCGGGGCAATGGGAATGAAGGGCTTAATTGGCGAGATAAAGCCGACTTTATTCAAGCTATCCCCAAAACTATTTCAGCGAAGCAACCTCTTGTTTTACAGGGTGAATTATTTTGGAGACTCAATGGACATGTACAAAATGTGGATGGTGGAAAAAATGCACGGAGTAAAATTGCGGGTTGGCTGATGCGCAAGGAGCTACCTACACAAGTCACGGATGATATCGGCATTTTTATCTGGGCATGGTCTGATAACTCTGTCGCTATGGATCGTCAATTGAGTGAATTAAAGAGGCTAGGATTTGATTGGGTACAACAATATAGCCATCCAATCTCTGACTATCAATCAGCAGCCAAGTGGCGTGACCATTATTATTCAGCGCCGATGCCATTTGCAACCGATGGTATCGTTTTGAAAAGCTTTCCACCACCGCCGTCATCGGTTTGGCGAGCAAACCAAAACAGTTGGAGTGTAGCATGGAAATACCCGCTAAAAAGTGTGGTCTCAGAGGTTATTAATTTAACTTTTCGGGTAGGGAGATCAGGGGCTGTGAATGTGATTGCTAACATTGAACCCGTCACAATCGATGATAAAAAAGTGAGTAAAATCCGCATTGGTTCGCTCAATTCCTGGAAACAAAAAGATGTGTTAGTTGGGGATAAAATCCAGTTAACGTTATCAGGACATGGGACGCCATTTATGGAAAAAGTCATTTGGCGGCGAGAGCCTAGGTTGCATCCGAACACATCCTCTCTCGAAAACTTTCATTCATTGAGCTGTTTAGCATACACACCAGATTGTGCTCCCCAATTTGTTGCTCGCCTAGCTTGGCTAGGTAAACAATTAAAGATTCGCGGGGTGGGCGAAAAGACATGGAAGATATGGGTAGAGCAATATGGACTCTCAACGTTGCTTGGTTGGCTTTCTCCTCATTGGCAAGATTCATTACCTAAGAATAAGAAAACGACAAATGCGCTTAGCCAGTTACAAAAGACATCTATGCAGCCAATAACAAATTGGTTGAAAGGGTTCGGAATTCCTTTAGAAATTAAACATCTAAACAAGATATCCACGATAGAAGAATTGAGTGAACAAGAGACTGTGGAGTCGCTAGGTTTATCTGAAAAGCGGAAGCAGGCATTAAAGTACTGGTTGGCAGAGCCTGAAATTCAGAAGGCGCTATACACTTTGCAGGAACTGTATACTTTGCAGAAGCTAGATCTCAGCCATTAGCGGTTAAACGAATGGCTGATAGGAAAATCAGTTTTGGTTAATCTTGGCTTTCGTAATTAAAAATAGGTAATCCCAAACGGTAGCGGATGGCAAGCAGCCTGGCACTTAAACCTGCGACCAACGTGATAATAACCACGATATCTTTAGGGAGTGGTGTATACAGCAAGCCGATATATAACCATGCGGCAGCAAAAGAGACGCCCGCGTAGACTTCTTTTTGGAAAACCAGAGGGATGGTGTTACACAGCATGTCACGAAGTACACCGCCAAATACACCGGTCACTACAGCAGCAATGGCGGCAATAATAGGGCTATAATTCATATCGAGGGCTATTTGGGCACCAAGAATAGAGAAGACGATTAAGCCAATCGCATCAAGTATTAAGAAGAGCCGGCGAAGGTGTTTCATCATCGGGGCTATCCAGATGGTGACAATGGCGGCACCTGCTACGGTCATGATGTATTCGGGGTGGGCAACCCAACCTAGAGGGTAGTGACCGAGTAGAATATCACGGACAGAGCCACCGCCGATGGCGGTTGCAGAAGCAATAATAATGACGCCAAAGACATCCATTTTACGGCGTCCAGCAGCTAAAGCGCCTGTCATGGCTTCGGCAGTAATACCAATAATATAGAGAACACTTAATAACATGATGGTTTTATTCAATACTATAGTGATTGTCTAAGGGTAATATTACTTGTGAAACTTCTCGACTGAGATTTTTTATTCTCTTAAAGAATTGATTAGTTAAAGTAATCCGATAGCCTATGTTAAATGATGTCAAAGGATAACAGATTGAGCAATAAAATGCCTTATAAAGAAATGTGTATTACTGATGATTCGCGAAGTCATCAGCTTACAAATATTAATGTTTGGACACCAGATAGCCAGTGGTTAGCTTATGATGTTCGACCAATTGGCAGTTCATTTACCGGGCAAACCATAGAAAAAATTCATGTTATTACCCATCAAAAAGTAGAAATTTATCGAGGATTGCATGGTGCCCATGTTGGCGTAGTCACTGTAAGCGCTGAAAATCCGCCTCGTTATGCTTTTATTCAGGGTCCAGAATATCCCGATGAGTCTTGGCAGTATGATTTCCATCATCGCCGAGGTGTTTACGTTGATGACTGCCAACTCGGTATTGCGCATCCGATTGATGCAATGTGCATTACGCCACCTTATATGGCGGGTGCGCTCAGAGGTGGAACACATGTTCATGTTTTTAGCCCTGATGGGAAGTGGTTGAGCTTTACCTATAATGACCATGTTTTGCATGAGATCGATCTTCAATTAGACCAACGCAATGTGGCTGTTGCCGTACCTGCAGGCGCAGTGACCATTGAACCTATTGGTCATGAAAGAGAATATAGCGGCGATTTTTTCTGTAGTGTTGTGACGAAGACAACTTTGATGCCAACTCCGAATAGCGACGAGATTAGCCGAGCCTATGAAGAGGGGTGGGTTGGTCAACGTGGTTATATGAATCAACAAGGCCAGTGGCAACGACGTGCATTAGCGTTTATTGGAGATACGCATCATCAAAATGGTGACGTGGTCCCTGAAGTTTACTTAGTTGATTTACCTGAAGATCCAAATGAATTCAAAATCCAAGGCGATGAACCTCTGCAAGGTACCGAAAAAACCATGCCAGCGCCGCCTAAGGGTGTGAAACAAAGGCGTTTAACGTATACACATCATCGGAAGTTTCCAGGGCTAGCGAAACAGCCAAGACACTGGTTGCGTACTTCACCAAATGGCGAATTAATCGCCTGTTTGATGCATGATGATCATGGCATTGTGCAATTATGGTTGGTGGCAACGGCAACAGGAGTACTCACTCAGGTGACATTTGGCAAGTTTTCAATTCAGTCTGCATTTAGTTGGAATAAAACTGGTGAGTATCTCTGCTTTGTGTATGACAATAGCGTTGTACGTTGCCATGTGGCGACTGGAGATTTAGAACGGTTAACTCAGAGAACAGAAATAGCCCCTGTCGCAGATGCTGTTGTCTTTTCTCCAAATGATAAATTTGTAGCATTTATGCGAGATATTAATGGGTTTAGACAGATTTATATTGTTGAAACAGGGTTGTCTAATTAAAGTTTATCTGGAATAACACTCATGAAGAATAAAAAGGTGGGTATTCATCTTTTTATTCTTCAAAAAAAGAGGGCTTAAGTAATCATTAAATTAAATGCTCAATATTTGATTCATGTATATTGATTTAAAATTAATAAGCGGTGGGTTAATAGAATAGATTAAAAAAGATGGAAATTTGGTCAGTAAGATAAAGGATTTATTAACCTAAATTAAGTTAATAATATTAATTATATTTTAAGTATTATATTCTTGATTAGAGCATCAATAAGCTACTTTTATATAGGAAAATTATTGAGGGTTCTTTGGCTGTTGTTTATCAAGTCGCTGTTTATCAAGTTGTTCTACACGTTTTTTTGGTGAATCTGCCTCTTGTGAGCCGTTTGAATGCATATAATCCATCGGAATTAATAATGTATCCATGAGTGCAGTAAATGGTAAATCAATAACCAGCAACGGCTTAACTACCCAGCCGGTATCTTCATGCTGCAGCATATCAACGCTATTTTTTGTCCCAGGATAATAGCTATCAGTAGGGCCAGCATGAGTCATAATACTGGAGCACCCACTTAATGTAAGAGTTAATAAGGTGGAAAATGCTAACGACCTAAAAAAAATCAAGCTTGGCATATATATGTTGACCTGCATTTAAATGAATTTTGCCTAATCAGAGATCATAATAACTAAAAACTAAAAATTCACAATCGAGCAACTCTATTATTATTTAAGATACCCTCAGAATAATAGCTCTTTTTTGTATTATTTTATGTCGGTGATGTTAATAATTAGCAATTAAATTGTTTTTAACTAAAGTATGAAAATGCATAATTGAATTGCTGTGAACTGTGCTCTATCACACAACTTCCTCTGTGTTTATTTGGCACAATCGATTCAGTTGCAAATGTAATAACTCCGTATGTCCCGTATTTTGGTTCATTGTCGTCAAAAGGATAGCGGTCTATGAGTGAATTAGCGCTTACAGTCAGTTTATTAGCATTAGCTGCCGCACTAGGCTTATGGATAGGTAATTGGAAAATCCGCAACGTGGGCTTAGGGATTGGCGGGGTTCTTTTTGGTGGAATTATTGTTGGGCATTTTGCGCGAAGTTATGGCTTGTCTCTCAATAATGACATGCTGCATTTTATTCAAGAATTTGGTTTGATTCTCTTCGTTTATACCATCGGGATACAAGTTGGACCCGGTTTTTTCTCTTCTTTGCGTGTTTCTGGTTTAAAACTCAATGGATTTGCCTTGATGGTGGTTATTTTAGGGGCTGTCGTTACCGCTATTATCTATAAAATAGCAGACATTCCTCTACCAATTATTTTGGGCATTTTCTCGGGCGCAGTCACGAATACACCATCGTTAGGGGCTGGGCAGCAAATTCTATCTGATTTAGGGTCTGATCCGAGTTTGGTCGGACAAATGGGAATGGGGTATGCGATGGCTTACCCAATGGGAATTTGCGGTATTTTGCTGGTGATGTGGCTCGTTCGTATTATCTTTCGTATCTCGGTAGATAAAGAAGCTGCGGAGTTTAATAGTGCGAACGTTCAGCATCGTGACTCACTGCAAACGATGAACATCGCGGTGCGCAATACCAATCTTGATGGCTTGATGATGCAAGATATTCCCATGCTTGGCAGTGAAGACATTGTTTGCTCGCGGCTAAAACGCGGGGAAATGCTGGTGGTGCCTCAGCCGACGACAGAAATACATCTTGGAGATCTACTGCATGTTGTTGGGCAAAGAGAAGACTTAAATAAAGTTCGCCTAATCCTTGGTGAGGAGGTTGAAGCTTCATTATCAACTTCAAGTTCTGTATTGCACTCTGTCCGAGTGGTCGTGACTAATGACGCTGTACTAAGTAAACGTTTAAAAGAACTGAATCTCAAGCAGAAGTATGATGTGGTGGTAACTCGTTTGAACCGGACTGGGATTGACCTGATGGCAAACAACAATTCTGTACTGCAATTTGGTGATATCCTCAATATTGTTGGGCGTCCTGAATCAATTGAAGCGGTCACAGCAATACTTGGAAACGCGAAACAAAAATTACAGCAAGTCCAGATGCTGCCTGTATTTATTGGAATAGGTTTGGGGGTTGTTTTAGGCTCGTTACCGATATTTGTACCGGGCTTTCCTGCTGCATTGAAGCTAGGTTTAGCGGGCGGACCATTAGTTGTTGCCTTGATCCTTGGACGAATAGGTACCATTGGACGACTGTATTGGTTTATGCCACCAAGTGCCAACTTAGCGTTGAGAGAGCTTGGAATTGTGATGTTCTTGGCAGTTGTCGGGCTGAATTCGGGAGGGAGTTTTATTGAAACTCTTATTCAAGGTGATGGGCTCACATGGATTGGCTATGGGCTATTAATTACCTTTATTCCTCTGTTTATCACCGGCTTAGTTGCACGCATTTTCGGAAAAATGAATTATTTAAGCCTATGTGGTGTATTGGCAGGCTCTATGACAGATCCACCAGCATTAGCTTTTGCAAATAATATCCATCCAACCAGCGGAGCACCGGCACTTTCTTATGCCACGGTATATCCTTTAGCGATGTTTTTACGCATTATCTCGCCGCAGTTATTAGCTATCTTATTTTGGGCATTATGATTGTGAATAAAGGAAGGAATAAGATATGGAGAAAAAGTATCCGTCTATATAAGGGCGTAATTGGTCTTTGTTCTAGCCATAACTGATATTGAAAAAGTGGTTTAATAACCGCGAATAAGATTTGTCGTGTACAAATATATTCGATTTCAATTATGGAGTTCTCGCTAATTTTGGCCCTTTCCTCAATGGAAAGGGCTTTTTTTAACCCTACAGCTAGATTTAGCGTTCAGATTCTTGATAGGCTTTTTCTAATTCTTGAGCAAGGATTTGAATCCCTTGCTCAATCTTTTCCGGCTCAGGAACATAGTTCATACGCATACATTCATGGGCATGTTGCCAATCTTCTTCAAGTCCTGGGAAAAAGTAATGTCCCGGAACCATCAATACACCACGTGCTTTTAAGCGGCGATAAAGTTCTAAACAGCTAATTGGCAGGTCTTTAAACCACAACCACAAGAAAATGGCGCCCTCAGGTTTATGAATAAGGCATTTATCTTCAGGGATATAGCGGCGAATGATCTTAATGACTTCTTCAACGCGCTGTTTATAGAATGGTCCTATAACATTTTGAGATAATTCAAATAAATCGTCACGCTGTAGCATTTCAAGTGCGATGCTTGGACCGATACCACCCGGAGCAAGACTAATAATGCCATTCATATTACTGATGGCACCAATCAACTCTTCATTACCAATAATAATACCGCAGCGAGTTCCCGGTAGACCGAGTTTTGATAAGCTCATACACAGGATGACATTGTCATTCCAAAATGGTGTGGCTTCGCTAAATATAATGCCAGGGAAGGGAACACCATACGCATTATCAATCAATAATGGAATATTATGTTGCTTAGCTAATTGGTCAAGATGCAGCACTTCCTCATCGGTGATCACGTTTCCTGTTGGATTCGTTGGGCGAGATACGCAAATTACACCAATATCTTCAGTAATTTCAAGGGTGTTGAAATCAACGTGATATTTAAACTGACCATCAGGCAAAAATTCAATTTGCGGCTTATTTGCCACAAAAAGATCATCATCAAGTCCAGAGTCTGCATAACCCACATATTCAGGGGCAATTGGGAAAAGCACTTTACGAGAGATACCATCTTCAAAGCGACCAGCAAGTAGGTTAAATAGATAGAAAAACGCACTTTGGCTGCCGTTTGTTAGCGCAATATTTTTCGCGCTGATATCCCAGCCTAGTTTCGCTTTTAGAGTTGCTGCTAGCGCTTTCAACATGGCATCTTTGCCTTGAGGACCATCATAGTTACACAAGGTATCGGTCAATTGCCCATTGGCACACATTTCAGCGAGGAGATCTTGGAAATATTTATCCATCTCAGGAATATGAGCAGGGTTCCCACCACCAAGCATAATAGCGCCGGGGGTTCTGAGACCTTCATTCAAGTCTTTCATTAATTCTGAAATGCCTGAATTCTTAGCAAATTTATTACCAAATTTAGAGAAATTCATTGTATTTATTCACATTTGTTTATTAGGTTGTTAATGGAATTTCCAACATACCGCGCCCCCACCTAGAGTTCAATAGCTTAATTACAGTTCTTTTTCATATAAAATGTCAAACATAGGTAATAAATTAGTTTTTTGGGTTATCTTATTGACCAAGCTTAGTTTATTTTTGTTGTTATATATTCAGGTTCCATCGATAAATTTTGATTTATCGATACTGGCAACAATTTACAAGGTGGTCATTGACCATCCCAGTGGCTTGCATAAAGGCGTAGCAAGTAACAGAACCTACAAATTTGAAGCCATGTTTTTTCAGTGCGTTAGACAAGTTTTTAGAAAGTTCTGTTTCCGCAGGGACTTGGGCAGATTCCGTCCATTTATTCACAATAGATTGGTGGTCCACAAAGTCCCAAATGAAAGTAGAAAAATCTATTCCTTCGCTTTTCATCGCTAAATAAGCTTTGGCGTTAGCAATAATCGCGTTGATTTTTAATCTGTTACGAATAATTCTTGAGTCTTGCATAAGCCGCTCTATATCTTTTTCATCCATCAAGGCAATCTTTTCAGGATCAAATTGATGGAATAGGTCTCGGTACCCTTGGCGCTTTTTCAAAATAGTGTACCAAGAGAGCCCTGCTTGCTGGCCTTCGAGGCAGATCATTTCGAATAATTCTTGATTATCCTTGGTGGGTTTTCCCCATTCATTATCGTGATAGGCAATATATTCGGGATCTTGGTTGACCCAATGACAGCGAGTGAGTGAGGTTTCCATTTTCATCCTTTTTCTAATTATGTTCAGCTTGTGAGCAAGAATAGAATCTTTATACTGTATAAAAATACAGTTTTAAAGGGGTGAAATTAATTTTTTTTCTTTTTAGAATGGTTACAGACGTATTCATTGCTGTATATCTGGCGGTCAAAGGGTATACTGGTCACTTTCTTAAATTTCACGTATCGCGTGCGGATCTAACATGCAAAAGTTTGATACCAAAACCTTTCAAGGTCTTATCCTGACATTACAGGATTACTGGGCGCGCCAAGGCTGTACCATTGTTCAACCACTGGACATGGAAGTCGGCGCAGGTACTTCACACCCAATGACGTGTTTGCGCGCTTTAGGTCCAGAGCCTATCGCAGCAGCTTATGTTCAGCCATCTCGCCGACCAACTGATGGTCGCTATGGTGAAAACCCGAACCGTCTACAGCACTATTACCAATTTCAGGTGATCATTAAGCCTTCGCCTGACAATATCCAAGAGTTGTACTTAGGTTCATTAAAAGAACTTGGTATTGACCCAACTGTCCATGACATTCGCTTCGTTGAAGATAACTGGGAAAACCCAACACTGGGTGCTTGGGGTCTGGGTTGGGAAGTTTGGTTAAATGGCATGGAAGTGACTCAGTTTACTTACTTCCAGCAAGTGGGTGGTCTGGAGTGTAAACCTGTAACCGGTGAAATCACTTATGGTCTTGAGCGTCTTGCTATGTATATTCAAGGCGTTGATAGCGTGTACGATCTGGTTTGGTGCGATGGCCCACTGGGTAAAACCACATATGGCGATATTTATCACCAAAACGAAGTTGAGCAATCCACGTATAACTTTGAACATGCCAATGTTGAATTCTTATTCAAATGCTTTGAAGAGTATGAAAAAGAAGCTCAATATCTGCTTGCTTTAGAAACGCCTCTGCCACTTCCGGCTTATGAGCGTATTTTAAAAGCTGCTCATACCTTTAACTTACTGGATGCCCGTAAGGCAATTTCAGTCACAGAACGCCAGCGCTATATTTTACGCATCCGTACCCTGACTAAAGGGGTGGCAGAAGCTTATTATGCTTCTCGTGAAGCGCTGGGTTTCCCTATGTGTCATAAGAACTAAGAGGCTGTCATGACTCAACAGACTTTCCTAGTGGAAATCGGTACAGAAGAGTTACCGCCGAAGGCTCTTCGTTCTCTTGCAGAATCATTCGCCGCTAACTTTACTGCGGAATTGGATGGTGCAGATATCGCTCATGGAGCAGTGAACTGGTTTGCTGCACCTCGTCGTTTAGCGCTGAAAGTGGAAAACTTATCCGGGGCTCAGCCAGATCGCGAAGTTGAAAAACGTGGCCCTGCAATTTCCCAAGCATTTGATGCTGAAGGTAAACCCACAAAAGCAGCCGAAGGTTGGGCGCGTGGCTGTGGGATCACCGTTGATCAAGCAGAACGCTTAACCACAGATAAAGGCGAATGGTTACTGTATCGCGCACAAATGAAAGGGCAGCCAGTCAGCGAATTATTGATTGATATGGTTAGCCGTTCACTAGCGAAATTACCGATCCCTAAATTAATGCGCTGGGCAGATAAAGAAACTCAGTTTGTACGTCCAGTACATACTGTGACATTACTGCTGGGTAGCGATGTTGTTAAGGGTGAAATTCTTGGTATTAAGAGCGACCGTATTATCCGTGGTCACCGTTTTATGGGTGAAGCTGAATTCACAATTGATAACGCGGAACAATATCCAGAAATTTTACGCACTCGCGGTAAAGTCATTGCAGATTATGCTGAGCGTAAAGCGACAATTATTGCCGATGCAGAAAAAGCTGCTCAAGCGTTGGGCGGTAAAGCAGATTTAACCGACAGCTTAGTTGAAGAAGTGGCTTCTTTGGTTGAATGGCCAGTAGTATTAACAGCAAAATTCGAAGAGAAATTCTTAGAAGTTCCTGCTGAAGCACTGGTATACACCATGAAAGGCGACCAAAAATATTTCCCTGTTTATGATAATGCTGGCAAGTTAATGCCGAACTTTATCTTTGTGGCAAATATTGAGTCTTCAGATCCTCAGCAAATTATCTCCGGTAACGAAAAAGTCGTTCGCCCGCGTTTAGCAGATGCGGAATTCTTCTTCAAAACTGACCGTAAGCAGCGCTTAGAAGATAACTTACCACGTTTAGAAACTGTTCTGTTCCAGCAACAGCTAGGTACTCTGCGTGATAAAACCGATCGCTTAGAAGCGTTAGCAGGTTGGATTGCGAGCAAGATTGGTGCGGATGTAAATCACGCAACCCGTGCAGGCTTACTGGCTAAATGTGACTTGATGACCAACATGGTCTTTGAATTCACAGACACTCAAGGTGTTATGGGGATGCACTATGCTCGCCATGACGGTGAGTCAGAAGATGTTGCACTTGCACTAAAAGAACAGTATCAACCGCGTTTTGCGGGCGATGAATTGCCATCTACTGATGTTTCTGCGGCATTAGCGTTAGCTGAAAAAATGGATACTCTCGCAGGTATTTTCGGTATCGGTCAGCATCCGAAAGGGGATAAAGACCCATTCGCTCTGCGCCGTGCGGCATTAGGTGTGTTACGTATTATCGTTGAAAAAGGCTATCAGCTTGATCTTGTGGAAATGACCCAAGAGGCTGTACGTCTATATGGCGATAAACTGACTAACAAAAATGTCGTGGAAGATGTGGTTGAGTTCATGCTAGGTCGCTTCCGTTCTTGGTACCAAGAACTGGGCTACAGCATCGACACTATCCAAGCCGTATTAGCACGTCGCCCAACTCAGCCAGCTGACTTCGATGCGCGCGTTAAAGCAGTAACTCACTTCCGTTCTTTAGAAGAAGCACAAGCGCTGGCAGCTGCCAACAAACGTGTTTCTAACATTCTGAGTAAGTCAGAAGAGAAACTCGCTGATAGCGTGTTAGCGTCTGTACTGAAAACGCCAGAAGAAGTGAAATTAGCCACTCACGTTGTGGTACTGCAAGACAAGCTTGCGCCAATGTTTGCTGAACGTAACTACCAAGAAGCACTCGTAGAGTTAGCCTCTTTACGTGACGTCGTTGATGAATTCTTTGCTAATGTCATGGTGATGGATGAAGATCCTGCTGTGCGGAATAACCGTTTAACACTGTTAAGCCAGCTTCGCGAGTTATTCTTAAAAGTTGCAGATATTTCACTGCTTCAATAGGTTGATTTTTAATCAGTTATTTTCTATTTAGAAAATAATTGCATAAATATGACCTTCCCAGTGATTGGAATAAATAAGCGCTAAAATATTTTTAGCGCTTATTTTTTATCCAAAAATAGACGTAAAAATAAGAAACCATACCATTTTGATGGTTTTATCAGCATACGAACGGTTTTAGCGAAAAATAGGGTTGACGATCCCCATTCTTGGCAGTATTATTCACACCGTTTTCGGCGAGTAGCGCAGCTTGGTAGCGCAACTGGTTTGGGACCAGTGGGTCGGAGGTTCGAA
>NZ_WLUG01000041.1:0-6276 GCF_009706505.1 Providencia sp. wls1922
ACGTCGGTATCAATAATTTCGTCGCTGGCAACCGCCACGACATACTCGTCAATTAAGCCGTTTAGCGGTTTACCCACATCGGATCGAAATAGCGCGATTTTATCGATGGGCTCACTTTTGAATCCTTCCACTAAAATCAGATCTAACGAAGCAGGATCAAAGCGGCTAGCGAGATAGTTCAGATTCATTTCATTGCATTCAGGGGTTTCGGTCATTAATGCCCAGCGCTGATTGCTGGCTACTAACGTTTGGGCTGCACCTGCTTTGCGTAATTCATAACTGTCTTTGCCCGGCGTATCAATTTCCATATCGTGATGCGTGTGTTTGATTAAGCCCACACGAACATGACGTAGTCTCAGTAAAGGGATAACTTTCTTGAGCAAAGTAGTTTTCCCGGTGCCACTGTAGGCGGTGATCCCGAGTAGAGGTAACGTGTTCTGGTTCATGATTTTTTTTGTTGTAACTCCCAGTTACGGCTATCTTCCGGCGTATTTAAATTAGCAAATGTGCCGGTTTCAGAGGTAAACATGACGCCTTTTGCATCGATTTCACGCATAAATAGCATCAGTTTGCGATCTCCTCTTGCGAGGTAATCATTCAACGGTTTCTGGAGAGACCGATGGAGTAGGGTAAATGTCGGGTGCTCTCGTTCGTTATCGCAGGCGTAGCAGGCAAGGTGCTCGCCTTTTTCGCGAAACATTTTTTCGGCTAAATCAGTTGGGAATTCGGGAACATCGCAAGGGACAAATAACAGCCAATCGGTGGTGACCTGATGGAGTGCAGCTTGCATCCCTGCTAAGGGACCCGAAAAATCTGCGGTTAAATCCGTGAAAACGGGCAGCTGGCTTTGTGCATATTCTGCGTGGTGGCGATTAGCGTTGATCATCAATTGACCGACTTGCGGCTGCAAACGCTCAATAATATGGCGGTATAGCGGCTTACCCAATAAAGGAATTAAACCCTTATCTTGGCCACCCATGCGGGTGCCTTTGCCCCCGGCGAGGATCACGCCTGTAATCGACTGACGAAATGACATGTTCAATATCTCTGAAAATCTTAGCGAAAATGTTTTAACGAACTTAAGTAGTTTTTTGAGTATAGTAACAGCTAAAATCTATTCTATTTTCCTATAAAATCAATGAATATTAATACAAGAAACGGTTAAACTTTACTTAGATTGACAACTGTTCCCTTTTTCTCTTGTAGGATTATTGGTAACTTGTATCGAATATTCGTGATAAGGAATAAACATGAAATGCCATCGTTTAAATGAAGTCATCGAACTTCTGCATCCAGTATGGAAGGACAATTCAGATTTAAATTTAGTGCAATTACTGCAAAAACTGGCAGATGAAGCGGGTTTTAAAGGCAGTTTATCTGAACTGACAGACGACGTATTAATTTATCATCTAAAAATGCGTGGCACTGACAGCAATGCGGTGATCCCCGGTATTCAAAAAGATTACGAAGATGATTTTAAAACGGCCATTCTACGTGCTCGTGGCATCATAAAAGATTAAATGAACATGGATTTAACAGAACAATCGAGCTTCCATTTTAGTGGGATCTCCCCTGATTTGATCCTTGATGCGCTGATGGAAGCGGGGATTTACCCAGAATCAGGGCTGACAGAGCTTAACAGCTACGAAAATCGCGTTTACCAATTTCAGGATGAAAATCGCCAACGCTATGTGGTGAAATTTTATCGTCCTGAGCGCTGGAACCGTTCTCAAATTCAAGAAGAGCATGATTTTACCCTTGAGCTACAAGATGAAGGCTTATCGGTGGCTGCGCCTTTAGAATTTGCCGGACAAACGGTATTAGAGTTTGGTGGGTTTATGTTTGCACTCTTTCCGAGTATCGGAGGGCGCCAATATGAAACGGATAATTTATTCCAGCTTGAGGGTGTCGGTCATTTAT
The DNA here is from genome assembly GCF_009706505.1 of Providencia sp. wls1922. Classification (NCBI taxonomy): domain Bacteria; kingdom Pseudomonadati; phylum Pseudomonadota; class Gammaproteobacteria; order Enterobacterales; family Morganellaceae; genus Providencia; species Providencia sp. wls1922. The sequence goes on from NZ_WLUG01000041.1 coordinate 1,921, forward strand.
TAGGACGAGTGCATCAAATCGGTAAACAGCGAAACTTTGCATTTCGTCCGACTCTTGGTGTGGATGAGTATCTTGACCAACCGAGAAATATTATCGCCGCCAGTTCATTAATTACTGAACGTGATAAAGCACCATTGATAGATTCATTGGATAAGTTGATTGCCCAAGTTAAAGCCCTGTGGCCTGCTCAACAATCTTTTATTCGCCTGCAAGGGGATTGCCATCCTGGCAATATTTTGTGGCGTGATGAAGCGTGGCTGGTGGATTTTGACGATGCACGCAATGGTCCTGCGGTGCAAGATTTATGGATGTTGCTTAATGGTTCACGCCAAGAGCAGATTATCCAACTGGATACGTTATTAGAAGCGTATAACGAGTTTTGTGATTTTGATGTACGTGAGTTAAAGCTGATTGAACCGCTACGTGCGATGCGAATGGTGCATTATTTAGGATGGATCCTTCGTCGCTGGCAAGATCCCGCTTTCCCGAAAGCATTTTCTTGGATCCAATCTGCTGATTTTTGGCAAAAGCAATCTATCGAGTTTGCACAGCAAACTGAGCGGTTGTTAGATGCTCCTTTGCAATTGAACCCGCAATTTTAATATTTAAGACTATGTTTTTGGAGAAAGTTTTCTATGAAAAAAATCATGTTGGCTTTGATTGGTATTGCCATGTCTTTTGGTGCTGCGGCAGCAAATTATTCAGAAGGTAAAGAGTACACGGATGTTAAGCCTCCGGTACAAGACTTACCGCAAGTTCTGGAGTTTTTCTCATTCTACTGCCCACACTGCTATCAGTTTGAAAGCATCTACAAAGTGCCACAAACGGTAGAGAAAAACCTGCCAGAAGGTGTCACTAAAGCGCGTTATCACGTTGATTTCTTAGGCCCTCTAGGTGCTCAAATGACTCAAGCGTGGGCTGTGGCGATGGTGCTGAAAGTTGAAGATAAAGTGACGCCAATTCTGTTTGAAGGCATTCAGAAAACCCAAACGATCAATACCCCTGCGGATATCCGTAATGCGTTTATTAAAGCGGGTGTAACAGGTGAAGAATACGATGCAGCACTGAATAGCTTCGTCGTGAAATCGTTAGTTGCTAAGCAACAAAATGCCGCACAAGATTTAAAACTGCGTGGCGTGCCAGCGTTATTCGTCGATGGTAAATATCAAATCCGTAATAACGGAATTTCTGTCGATAACGCAGAGGATTATGCTAAAGAATACTCAAAAGTTGTGAACTTCTTAGTCAGCAAAAAATAATCAATGAAGATAGCGGCAACTTGCCGCTATCTTTTTATTTACTGATTGTCCGTTATCAATATCCACAATTCGACCATCCCCCCTGATTTGCGATAAATCAAAGCCTCATTAGCTAACTTATTGATTTTATTTTATTGTTTTCTTCTTGCAATTCTCTTACTCATTGAATCCTTTAGATAACTAAATTTTACTCACAAAGTTATCCACAGGAAGTTATCGCATAAGAAATGGGATAACTCAGCGGGAAATTGAATCTCAAGGTGTATCTGAAGCCACAATGTGGCATCCTATCCCCCATTCATTCCCGATAAAAAAGATGATGACAGATTATGGCTCAGATTGCTGAAAATCCCCTTATTTTGGTAGATGGCTCTTCCTACCTGTACCGTGCTTATCATGCATTCCCTCCATTGACCAACAGCGCTGGTGAACCTACCGGAGCGATGTATGGCGTGTTGAATATGCTGCGTAGCCTAATCATGCAATATACCCCGAGTCATGTGGCGGTTGTCTTTGATGCTAAGGGAAAAACGTTCCGTGATGAACTGTTTGAAAGCTACAAATCCCATCGCCCGCCAATGCCGGATGATTTACGTGCTCAAATTGCACCATTGCATGAAATGGTGGAAGCCATGGGGCTGCCGCTGCTAGTGGTGCCTGGTGTGGAGGCTGATGACGTCATCGGTACGTTGGCGCGTGAAGCCAGCAGTAAAGGGATGCCAGTGCTGATCAGTACGGGCGATAAAGATATGGCGCAGTTGGTTGAACCGAATATCACTCTGATCAACACAATGACCAACACCATCTTAGGTCCTGAAGAAGTGGAAGCGAAGTATGGGGTTCCACCAAGCCTAATTATCGACTTTTTAGCCTTAATGGGGGACTCATCCGATAATATTCCGGGTGTACCGGGTGTCGGTGAAAAAACCGCATTAGCATTATTGCAAGGTATTGGTAGCTTAGACGACATCTATAAAAACTTAGATGCGATTGCTCCACTCGGTTTCCGTGGCTCTAAAACCCTCGCACCAAAAATGGAAGGAAACCGCGAACTCGCACTGTTATCTTACCAACTGGCGACGATTAAAACGGATGTTGAGCTAGAAAAACCGTGTGAAGAACTCAAAGTGACGGAACTGGATGCGGATAAACTTCATTCACTGTTTAGCCGTTATGAATTTAAACGCTGGTTGGCCGATGTTGAAAATGGTAGCTGGATGGACGGCAAAGGGGGGAAACCAACTAAAGCCGCAGAAAGTTACCGTGCACCAGCAAGCCAGCCTGCGGCAAAATCTAAGCCTGCCGTCCCAACACTATGTGCTGAAAATTACCAAACAATTCTCGATAAAGAACAGTTAGATAGTTGGGTGAAAAAACTCAGCGAAGCGACGCTGTTTGCCTTTGATACAGAAACTGACAGCCTTGATACCCAAGAAGCTCGTTTAGTGGGTATGTCTTTTGCTATCGAAGCTGGTCATGCCGCCTATTTACCTGTCGGGCATGACTATCTTGATGCGCCAGATCAGTTGCCTTTAAAAGACGTTTTGGCAGCGATGAAGCCTATCTTAGAAAATGAGAAAATCGGCAAAATCGGTCAAAATCTAAAATACGATGCGGAAGTGTTATTAAATTACGATATTTCGCTAAAAGGCATCGCGTTTGACACTATGTTGGAATCTTATGTATTGAACAGTGTGGCAGGCATGGGACGTCATGATATGGACAGCCTTGCAGATCGCCATCTCAACCATAAGACCGTGAGTTTTGAAGAGATAGCGGGTAAAGGCAAAAAGCAGTTAACCTTTAACCAAATTCCATTGGAACAAGCGGCAAATTATGCGGCGGAAGATGCGGATGTGACATTGTTACTGCATCAAGCGCTGTATCCACAACTGGAAGCAGAGCCAAAATTAGCCCACGTTTTCCAAAATATCGAAATGCCGTTGGTGCCTGTGTTAGTGCGTATGGAACGTAAAGGTGTGCTGATTGACGCGGCGGCATTAGGGGCGCAGTCTCAGGTGATCACCGCGCGTTTAGCGGAGTTGGAAAAACAGGCGTTTGAGTTAGCGGGTGAAGAGTTCAATCTGGCATCTCCGAAACAGTTGCAGACGATTTTATTCGAAAAGCTGCAATTGCCAGTTATCAAGAAAACACCAAGTGGCGCTGCTTCAACCAACGAAGAAGTGTTGGAAGAGCTGGCATTAAACCATGCACTACCAAAATTACTGTTAGAGCATCGTAGCTTAGCGAAGCTAAAATCCACCTATACGGATAAGCTGCCGCTGATGATTAATCCAAAAACTCATCGCGTGCATACCTCTTATCACCAAGCAGTAACAGCGACGGGACGTTTATCTTCCCGTGACCCGAACTTGCAAAATATTCCAGTGCGTACCGAAGAAGGTCGACGTATCCGCCAAGCGTTTGTGGCGCGTGATGGCTACAAAGTGATGGCAGCGGACTATTCACAAATTGAATTGCGTATTATGGCGCACCTTTCCCAAGATAAAGGCTTATTGAAGGCGTTTGCGGAAGGGAAAGATATCCATAGAGCCACCGCAGCCGAGGTATTTGGTGTTCCGTTAGAGGAAGTCACCAGCGACCAACGCCGTAGTGCAAAAGCGATTAACTTCGGTTTGATTTATGGCATGAGTGCATTTGGTTTGGCTCGCCAGTTAGGCATCCCACGTGGAGAAGCGCAGCGTTATATGGATCTCTACTTTGAGCGTTATCCAGGTGTGCTGCGTTATATGGAAAATACCCGCCTGCAAGCGTCTGAACAAGGTTATGTTGAGACATTAGAAGGGCGTAGATTGTATCTTGCCGATATTAAATCTAGCAATGGCATGCGCCGTAAAGCAGCAGAACGCGAAGCGATCAATGCTCCAATGCAAGGTACAGCAGCTGATATCATCAAAAAAGCGATGATAGCAGTAGATAATTGGCTCGAAACCGAAAAACCAGATGCAGATATGCTCATGCAGGTGCACGATGAACTGGTGTTTGAAGTCAAAGAGTCCGAGTTAGAGAAGGTACAAGCGAAGGTTCAGGCGCTGATGGAGCAGAGTATGACGCTGGATGTTCCTCTCAAAGTGGA
>NZ_WLUG01000042.1:0-2418 GCF_009706505.1 Providencia sp. wls1922
CAGCCTTTATTGGCTCCATTAACATTAATTACGCACTATTTATCTGAATATCCTGATAACTATTTGAATAATCAAAAATACTTTCATCCTTATCCTCAGTCATTAAGATTGAGATATGGGTTATGATATTAAAATACTACTTCAGTATTTTAAAGTTGCTCATATGATTGGTTATTCCAATCATATGAATATTGAATCTAAAGACCATGCTGGCTATCTGTATGATTTATTTGAAAAAATTATTGCTAATGAATGGATGGCACACTAAGCAAAATCTCCCCTTTTGCCGTGAAATTGAAAATTAAATTTGTTATCCCAGTGTTTGTGTGGCTTAATACTTCCACTGGTTTGGAAGTACAGACCTATTTATGAAAGCAAGTTTTGAAAAGTTCCCCCGTTTAGCGTTATCCCACAGATACCCATTCGTAGTGAATTCCTTCTAATTAGTTCCATAAGTATCAAGAAAAATCAAACCTATATGCCATGTGGCAACAATTAAAAATTCAAAGGAATTCAATATGTCTAATACAATGACTGGTTTAGTAAAATGGTTTAACGAATCTAAAGGCTTTGGCTTTATTTCTCCTGAAGATGGAAGCAAAGATGTGTTTGTTCACTTTTCTGCAATCCAAAGTGATAGCTTTAAAACTCTTAATGAAGGGCAAAAAGTCAGCTTCTCGGTAGAAAATGGTGCAAAAGGTCCAGCTGCTGTAAATGTAGTGGCTCTTTAAGATCGATCTCTTTATGAGATGTCCTTGAAATAAAGGTTCTCTATATAGACTCTATCATTTTGAAGCAACCAAAAGTAACCCTTCCGGTGTTAAATGCACTTTTGCAAAAGTACCATTGAAAGCTCAGACATGTTAGTCACCAGATTGGATATTTTTAAAAACCTCGCTATGGCGGGGTTTTTTTATGCTTGCTTACATTTAATGTAAAGAATTGTAAGTGTTGAATTGAAATTTTCATTAGCGACACTATATAAGTTATGCACCAAGATAAAGAGTTAATCCATACGGGCGAATGGCTAATGGTGCTTATGTAATAGGTAGTTAGTTTGATATTGAAGGAGAAATTATGTCTAACATTAGATCTTTTTCACTACTTCCAACATTATCTGATAACCTACTTTCTAGCAGGTTTGACCAAATGGATCGTTTATTCAGCCAATTAACTGGTAACCGACCATTAACCTCAGAGCATCCTTATAATTTAAAGCAAATAAATGAATCAAATTATCAATTAATTGTCAGTGTTCCTGGTTATAAAGAGGATGACTTAAGCGTATCCTTAAAAGGTGGGAAGCTCTATGTACAAGGTGAGCAATCAACTGAATTAGTTAATGATTCAGAGAAATGGATCCATAAAGGTATAACACAAAATAAATTTTCTCTTGAATTTAATCTCGGTAAGAATGTAAAAATTGAAAGCGCAGAATTATCAAGCGGTTTGTTAACATTAAATATTGAATATGAAATTCCGGAAGAAGAGAAACCTCAGATCATAGCTATTGAAAATAAAGATACAAAATAATTTTTCTGTATTTTTAACCCGTCAGCAATGGCGGGTTTTTTTTGCCTAATACATGTTAGTGCAGGGAACATGAAAGCCAGCTGTAAAAAATCGTAATTGTTACTGCCACTGGCTTGGATGATGTAATCACTGCCCGACCTACTGACTCCGCTACCCGAAATTATTGGTTATTCAGACAACGAATCGCGGAGTCCAAGCAAACGTTAATACCAATCAGTGAACGCTCTTGCGAAAAAAATTAAATTTATGAAAGCCAGAGTGCTTAACAAGTAGATAGAGAATTTTAAAAAAAGTGTCATTATATCTGGTTGTTTTTTATCTTGAGCAATAATGAATAGGATGCAGGCAAGGGCAGGGATAAATACGAGTAAGAGAGCCATAGGGTTAGTATACATATATATCGATACCGCTCCCTTATGTAATGAAAATTTTATTCAATAGTAAAGTATATTTTTAACAGGAAAGCAATATGGAAAATTGAGCAGTAACGAATTTAACAATAGAGTGGTCAACAAATCCAATTGTTTAAATTGTTAATATATTAACAATTAATATAAAAATTTCACCAATACACAGATATCACTTCATAGCGGATCGAGTGATTTAACTTAAAGGGAGAGGGAACCTTGGCTACAATCGCGATCGTGGCAGTGAACTTTACAAATTCAACCAACATAAATCAATTTGTGGTTGGTGACCATTTGCAGGAAGATGATTGCGTTTTATTAAGTTGGTAATGAGAAATGAAAGGGCTTTGCAACAAGCCCTTTTGGGGAGAATTATTTTTTTGTATAAATAATTTTTTGTGTTTCATTAGAACAATTACCTACAACAGTACCTTGTTGTGAGGCTGCTTCTTCATTTGAAACGACGGTAATGGTAAAG
>NZ_WLUG01000043.1:0-18327 GCF_009706505.1 Providencia sp. wls1922
GTTAAATTCAAAGCTGGTGAAGACCGCGTTAAAGTTGATACACGTTTAGACCCATTTGTATTTATGTTTGGTGTGGGTTACCGCTTCTAATTTCTTAAGGACTTCGGCAAGTTTATTCTTGCTCGCTAATGGATTAGAAAGCAGTAAAGAAATCCGGGAATTTATTCCCGGATTTTTCGTTTTTAGAGAATAAAGAATATAATAAGCAGAGAACTCAATGTTAAATCACTTATATTTTATTTAACATTAAATTCACAATATCAAAAAAGGCCAATAATCAGAGTGAAAATTTAATTTTATAATTAAATATCAAGATGGATATTTAAACTAAATTAGTCTGAGTAACTTTACCTAATATATTTTAAATATTATCCGCAAAGTGGAAATTTGACAGAAACCATTGAATGCATTAACGGCTATTTGAAATGAAAAAAGCCATCAAATTATTGATGGCTTTCTGATACAATGAAGAAAATAAATTAAGGTACTATTTTTGTGTGGCGGCTTTCATATTTGCCACAAACGTCGTTAATTTACTGAGCATTTCTTGTGGTTGTTGTAGGTTATTTTCAATGATTTTTACCACAGCAGAACCCGATATTGCCCCCGCAGCGCCATTACGAATCGCTTCAGTCACTTGAGCAGGCTCCGAAATACCAAATCCTTGAAGTGCAGGTGCTGCGCCATATTGGGTTAATTTGCTCACTAAATGAGTTAATGGCATTTGCGCTCGCTGCTCTGTACCAGTGACGCCTGCGCGAGAGAGTAAATACGTATAACCTTGGCTATGTTCTCCAATCTCTTTTAGCAGTGCGTCATCCCCATTTGGTGGACAAATAAAGATTGGGGCGATGCCGTGGGTGATGGCTGATTCACGGAACGGCTTTGATTCACGCATTGGCACATCGGCAACTAAAACGGAATCTACGCCAGCTTGTTGGCAACGTTGATAAAAATAGTCGATCCCATTGGTGAAAACTAAATTAGCATAAACCAATAATCCTATCGGCATATCGGGGTGTTTGGCTCGAATACGCGCTAATAACTCGAAGCATAACGTCGGTGTGATCTCGCTTTTAAAGGCACGTAAATTGGCATTTTGAATTGTGGGACCATCCGCTAAAGGGTCAGAGAAGGGGATGCCAATCTCTAAGGCATCCGCACCTCCTGCAATTAATGCATCGACAATTTTTAAAGAAAGCTCGGCATCAGGGTCACCTAACGTGACAAAGGGAACAAAAGCGCCTTGGTTTTGTTGGTTTAAACGCTGAAAAAGTTGAGTATAACGCGTCATTAGATTTCCCCTTTGCTGGTCAAAATATCATGTACCGTAAAAATGTCTTTATCACCACGACCGGATAAATTGACAATTAACAACTGCTCTTTATTTGGATTTTGCTCTGCCATTTTGAGGGCATACGCTAATGCATGAGATGACTCTAATGCAGGAATAATCCCTTCTTTGCGTGACAGCAATTTAAAGGCGTTTAGCGCTTCATCATCGGTAATCGAAACATATTCAGCACGACCAATACTGTTTAAGTGCGCATGTTGAGGCCCCACTGATGGGAAATCTAACCCTGCTGAAATGGAGTAAGATTCTTCAATCTGCCCTTCAGAGGTTTGCATCATAGGGGATTTCATACCGAAATAAATCCCAACACGACCATGTTTTAACGGTGCACCATGTTGCCCTGATTCAATACCGTGACCGGCAGGCTCAACACCAATTAACCCGATGTTTTCTTCAGGAATAAACGAAGCGAACAGACCGATAGCGTTGGAACCACCACCGATACAGGCGATCACCGCATCCGGTAGGCGACCTTCTTTATCTAAAATTTGCTGTTTTGCTTCATCACCGATCATGCGTTGAAATTCACGTACAATAGTCGGATATGGGTGAGGGCCTGCCGCAGTCCCTAATAAATAGTGTGCGGTTTCATAACTGCCAGACCAGTCTCTTAGCGCTTCATTACAAGCATCTTTTAAGGTTGCAGAGCCGCTATGTACAGGGATCACGTCGGCGCCCATTAGCTTCATACGAAACACGTTTGGAGATTGACGCTCAACGTCTTTTGCACCCATGTAGATGCGGCACTTCATATTTAATAAGGCGCAAGCAAGGGCGGTAGCAACACCATGCTGACCCGCGCCAGTTTCAGCGATAATTTCATTTTTACCCATACGTTTGGCGAGCAATGCTTGACCCAACACCTGGTTGGTTTTGTGTGCGCCACCGTGGAGTAAATCTTCGCGCTTTAAATAAAGCTTCGTTTTGGTACCCGCCGTCAGGTTGCGGCACAGGGTTAATGCGGTTGGACGACCTGCATAATTTTTAAGTAGATCATGGAATTCCGTTAAGAACGCAGGATCATTTTGTGCGTCAATAAAGGCATCTTCTAGCTGGTTCAATGCTGGGATCAAAATTTCTGGGACATATTGCCCACCAAACTCACCGAAATAGGGATCTAATTTGCTCATTATTTATTATCCATTTTAAGTTTATATGTTCAGTATGATTAATATGGCTTTGAGCTAAATCGCCATGCGGGCTGATTTCAATGCATCAAAGACTTGGTTTAATTTTTGTTCGGATTTAATACCCGGTTCGATTTCAATGCCAGAGTTAAAATCAAGCCCATTGCAGACGAGTTGCGCGGCTTGTTGGCAGTTTTCAAGGGTAAGCCCACCAGCCACCATTAGCTTGTGACCGCTATTTGTTGGTATTGATGACCAATCAAAGGTTTTTCCTGTACCGCCAGCGCCGTTATCTAATAGCAGCAAATCAATTAACGTAGGGTCATAATCGGCGATTTGACTATCAGCCATATTCAGCGCTTTCCAAATATGGCAATGTGCTGGCAGCATTTCACGTAATTGTGCCATGTAGGTATTATCTTCATCACCGTGGAGCTGAACCGCATGTAACGCCAATTGTTGGGCAATATGCGCCACAAAATCCGCGGATTGATTATGGAAAACCCCCACAAATTTAAGTGGTGCAGCATGAATAATCTGCTTTGCTTGTGACAGCGTCACTTTACGAGGGGATTTTTCAGCAAAAATCAGTCCACCAAAATTGGCGCCTGCAGCAAATGCGGCTTTAGCATCTTGCTCACGGGTTAAGCCACACACTTTATGCTCACCAATCAGCAGGTTACGCAGTGCTTTTGGTAAGTCCTCTTGCTCCATCAAGGCACTACCAATTAAGAAGCCGTTAGCGACATCCGCAAGGCTTTGAATATGTTGATGTTGAAGAATACCTGACTCGCTGATCACCACGGTTCCTGCCGGTAAACGCGGCGCGAGTTGACGCGTACGATTTAAATCGATAGACATATCGCGTAGGTCGCGGTTGTTGATCCCAACCACTTTAGCTTTCAATGTTATCGCACGTTCCAGTTCTTCATCGTTGCTTACCTCAGTGAGAACGCCCATGTTCAGTTGGTGTGCTACATCGGCAAGGGCAAGATATTGTTCATCATTCAATACGGACAGCATGAGTAAAATAGCATCCGCTTGGTAATAGCGAGCAAGGTAAATCTGATAAGGATCAACGATAAAATCTTTGCACAGAACAGGTTGTTTTACTGTGTTGCTAACAATCGTCAGGTAATCCATCTTACCTTGGAAATATTTTTCGTCAGTCAAGACTGAAATTGCAGAAGCATAAGGGGCATACATGCCCGCAATCACCGCGGGGTCGAAATCTTCACGGATAAGCCCCTTCGATGGAGAGGCTTTTTTGCACTCTAAAATAAATACTGGGCTCTTCGCTTGTAGAGCTGAGTAAAAATTTCGTTGCGCAGGTTGCACTTCAGATTGAAAACTTGCCAGCGGTTGACGTTGTTTGCGCTCCGCTAAATAGGCAAATTTATCATCTACAATCTTTTGTAATACCGTGCCTTTCATCTTAGTGCTCCCTTGCAGCTAGTGCCAGAACGCGGTCAAATGCTTTGCCGCTACGAATAATATTGAGTGCGTGCTCGCTGTTTTCTTTTAAATCTTCGTAACCATTAATACGTAACAACATGGCGACGTTTGCGGCGACAGCCGCCTCATGAGCCGCTTGACCATGACCTTGTAATAATTGCGTCAGCAGAAAACGGTTTTCATCTGGGGTGCCGCCTTCCAAATCTTTCAATTGATAAGGTGCTAAGCCAAAATCTTCAGCTGTCAGAGTATATTGCTGAATTTCACCATTTTTTAATTCGGCAACATGGGTTGGTGCATGAAGTGAAACTTCATCCATCCCTCCACTATGTACCACAGCTGCACGGGTAAACCCAAGCATTTGCATGGTTTTTGCTACCGGTTCAACCAATGAATCCTGATAGACGCCCACTAAGGCTAACGGTGGGCGAGCTGGGTTAATTAATGGACCCAGTACATTAAATAAAGTACGGGTTTTTAATTGACTACGTACCGGGGCGGCATGGCGGAATCCACTGTGATATTGCGGCGCAAATAAGAAACATAAGCCTAACTCGTCTAATGCATCGCGGGCGCTTTGAGCGCTTAAATCTAAGGCAATGCCAAAGGCGGCGAGCAAGTCCGATGAGCCTGAGCGGCTGGAAACGCTGCGGTTGCCATGTTTTGCGACTTTTATCCCACATTCTGCCGCCACAAATGCGCTGGCAGTGGAGATATTAATACTGTTTGCACCATCTCCTCCTGTGCCGACAATATCACTGAATTGATAGTCAGGGCGTGGGAAAGGTTGGGCATTTTCTAAGCATGCCAATGCAGCACCGGCAATTTCTTGTGGTTGTTCGCCACGCATTTTCATGCTGATCAAGGCGGCAGCAAGTTGGGGCTCAGTGAGTTCACCTTGAATAATTGCGTTAAATAAATATTGGCTCTCTTGTTGAGTTAACGCTTGCGCCTTAAATAATTTATCGTAAATGTTTTGCATGATTGGCTCTCTGTGTCCCATTAGTGCGAATGTGATGTTGTTTTGTTGGGGGAAGAAAGCGCCCATGCCACCGTATTTTCTAACAACAATTTTCCTTGGGTGGTTAAGATGGATTCGGGGTGAAACTGGAATCCACACACTCGCTGTTCATCATTGCGTACCGCCATGACCATGCCATTGGATTGTGCGCAAATCGTTAATGATTCAGGGATTTGGCTACCCACTAAAGAGTGATAACGTGCCACTGAAATAGGGTTTTCTAAGCCTGCAAACATAGCTTGTTCATCGTGGGTTGCCATTGATGCTTTGCCATGTAAAATTTCACCCGCAGGGGAAACCGTTCCACCATAAGCTTCAACGATAGCTTGATGCCCTAAGCAGATGCCAATCACTGGAATGGTGCCTATTACTGATTTAAGTACTTCAGGCATACAGCCCGCGTCACTTGGCTTTCCTGGACCCGGTGAAAGGACTAAAATCGCATCATCGAGCTGATTCAGTACGGATAAAACATGCGCCGCATTAACGGTGTTGCGGTAGATCACTACGTGATGACCGCTGGCGCGTAATTGGTCGACCAAGTTGTAGGTGAAGGAGTCGACGTTATCGAGTAGTAAGATATTAGCCATTAAAATAACTCCTCAACTTGGTGGGCTTGGGCAATAGCGCGGATCACTGCGCGGGCTTTATTACGAGTTTCGTCGGCTTCACCTTGTGGAGATGAGTCGAGGACAACGCCGCCGCCAGCTTGAACGGTAGCAATGCCGTTTTCGACATATGCAGAACGAATAACGATGCAGGTATCAAAGTCGCCTTTACCATTAAAGTAACCCACTGCGCCGCCGTAGGAGCCTCTGCGCTCTTTTTCACATTCCGCGATCAGTTGCATCGCTTTGACTTTCGGCGCGCCTGTTAATGTTCCCATATTCATACATGCTTGATACGCATGGAAAACATCTAAATCGCTGCGTAAAGTTCCCACAACATGGGAAACTAAGTGCATGACAAAAGAGTAGCGGTCAACTTTTGTCAGGTTGGCAACATAGCGGCTGCCTGCTTCACAAATTCGCGCTAAATCATTACGTGCTAAGTCTACTAACATAATGTGTTCTGCCAGCTCTTTTTCATCGGTACGCATGGCCAATTCAATGCGACTATCTAAATCTAAGTCGATGTTTCCTTGCGCATTGCGTCCACGAGGGCGGGTACCTGCAATTGGGTAGATTTCCACCACGCGAGTTTGTTTGCTGTATTTCAAGGCGCTCTCTGGTGAAGCGCCAAACAGGGTAAAATCGTTGTCTTGCATATAGAACATGTACGGACTTGGGTTTTGCGCCTTAAGTTTTTGATAGGCAATCAGCGGTTGAGCACATGGCATACTGAATTTGCGTGATGGGACGACTTGGAAAATATCACCGCGGTAGATAGCTTCTTTTAAGGTATTGACGACACGTCCATATTCTTCATCATTTTTATTGATAGTAACGCTGAAGTTGTCTTGTTCACCCAGAGGTAATGCTGGTAAGTAAGGGCGGCACGCAACGATAATTTCGCTGTGACGCTGCTGTACTTGCGCAACAATGTGGGTGTCTGCGGTAAATAACAGGCTTTTTAAACGCGCTGCTTGGTTTTGATGGTCTATCACTAAATAGTGTTCTGCAACGAAAAAGCAGAAATCTGGGCATTGGTTTGTGGCAGTCACTTCCGGTAATGCTTCAAAATTTGCCACTAAGTCATAGGAGAATAATCCGCCCATAAACAGGATTTCTGGTCTTGGGAAATGGGCTTGTGCAATTGCTGGCAATGCGCGTAATACATCCAAGCATGAAGCACTTTTTAAACGGCTATCTTCATCTAATTGGCTTTCTGGTTGAGCAAAGATGACGGTCAGATGGTTTGCGGTTAAATCGCGAGAAATCGCTTTCTCGGCTAATTGTAAATTAATTAAAGGTAATAGAGCTTGACCATTTTCAGTTAACGCTTCAATTTCAACTCGTTGACCAAATGCACGGATGCGTAATGCACTGTCGATGATTAATAAGCTTTGTAAATTGGCTTTGTTGTTGACTTCAGCCGACTCTAGCAGCATGGTAGCGGCTTTATTCTGGCACAGGTGATTAAATAACAACGTAGGATCCGGTTGATAGTTAATTGGGCTATCCAGATGATTAAAATGTGCTAATGTGGTGTTTTGTTTGTTCATTTTGCTGCCTTAAGCTAATTTTAGACGTAAAAAAACCCGCTGGTTGAGGGCGGGTTCGGCACTGAGGCATTAACAATTTATGCGCGTGCGGCTTCCGCCCAATTTGGGAAGTCGCGCCACCAACGATTTGATAAATTGAAAACAGTCATACATGCCTCACTGGATAAACAAATTAAGTTTTAAATGCTTTTGCATACTAATTCTTTTGAATACAACAAATCTTGCGTACTAGTAAACTGGATCGCGCGGTTGATGTCAATAGCTGTTTGTATTTATTTTTAATTTTCGTTAAGTCGAAAAGGGAGAAGGTAACAATATGTCGCAAGATTCGACGCCAATAGTGACTCGCTATGACTTACATAGCCATACGAATGCATCAGATGGAGAATTGCCTCCCGCTGAGTTAGTCGAACGTGCGATAGCAATGGGTGTGAATATTTTATCAATTACGGATCATGATACTTGTGATGGCTTAATTGCTGCCAAAGCGTATCTTGCTGACAATCCACGTCCATTAACATTAGTTAACGGGGTTGAAATATCCACCCTGTGGGAAAATATTGAAATTCATATTGTTGGGCTGAATTTTTCACCGAGCCATCCTACGATGGAAACGTTACTCTCGCAGCAATCACAACGCCGCCTAGACCGTGGGATTGAGATAGGTCGTCGCTTGCAAAAGGCAGGGATTGAGGATGCGTGGGAAAATGCCCAAGCGATTTCAGGTGGCGGCCAGGTTACTCGCGCGCATTTTGCACAGTACATTGTCAAAATTGGCAAAGAGAAAACCATCAATAATGTGTTTAAGCGCTATCTGGCGAAAGGGAAAACCGGCTATGTGCCCGCGCAGTGGTGCAGCATTCAAGAAGCTGTGGATGCTATTCATCAATCTGGCGGTGTCGCGGTGCTGGCGCATCCATCAAAATATCAATTATCGAATAAATGGCTAAGACGCCTGATCGATCACTTTAAAGCTTGCCAAGGGGATGCGATGGAAATTTCTCATTGCCAGCAGCCGGCAAATGAGAAGCGATTTTTAGGAGAGTTGGCACAAGAGGCTAACTTGAAAACTTCTGTTGGGTCAGATTTCCATCGCCCTTGTTCGTGGATTGAGTTAGGGCGGAATTTATGGCTTCCTGATGATGAGCAAGCGGTTTGGACCCTCTGGAATAAAGTGAATTGATAGAAAGCTAAAACCTCTTAGTTTGTAAGAATATTACCTAATTCGTTGATGGATCACGGTTTGGGTGTAAAATAGTCTGTATATGAATTATTTTGTTGAGTCACAATATTATTTGATAAAGATATTACTGTGACCGTTTTGTTTTGTAAGCGCCGTTTTGTTTTGTAAGAATAGATAGATAGTGCCATTTTTAGGTCGTTCACCGGATGATGCTGTCGATACTCAACTATAGAGGTCACTATGAGCCAGTTTTTTTATATCCATCCGGACAACCCTCAGGCAAGGCTAATTAGCCAAAGTGTTGAGATCCTGAATAAAGGCGGTGTTGTCGTCTACCCGACAGATTCAGGTTATGCCATTGGTTGTCGTTTAGAAGATAAAAATGCCCTAGAGCGTATTTGTCGTATCCGAAAATTGGATGCGAACCATAACTTTACCTTGATGTGCCGTGATCTATCCGAAATCTCAAATTATGCCCATGTGGATAACACCGTATTTCGTTTAATCAAAAACAATACGCCGGGTAATTACACCTTTATTTTAAAAGCCACCAAAGAAGTGCCTCGTCGTTTGATGAACGAAAAGCGTAAAACTATTGGGTTACGTGTACCATCAAACCCAATTGCCCGCGATTTACTGGAAGCCGTGGGGGAGCCACTTATGTCCACCAGTTTGATTTTACCGGGCGATGATTTTACTCAATCTGATCCAGAAGAAATCCGCGATTTACTGGATAAACAAGTGGATTTAGTGATCCACGGTGGTTACATCGGGCAAAAACCAACCACGGTAATTGATTTTACTGATGACACTCCAGTTGTCGCTCGTGTCGGAACTGGCGACCCAACCCCATTTGAATAAGGCAATCTTCCTTGAAAATTCATTCTTTCAGGGAAGACGATTAGTCATAGGGGATCACAATAAACCTGTGTATAATGCGCAGGTTTTCAAATTCATCACTTTTTGCCGATGACACAAGACTTGTTAATTGAGCGAGGCTTGTTTTAATAGCGCAAGAAGCTATTTGACGCCTGTGAAGGCGACAGCTGAGGATCTCATGAGTTCTAAACCGCAACAAACTGAAAAGCTACAAAAAATTCTTGCCCGTTCAGGGCATGGTTCCCGCCGAGAAATCGAAGGCCTATTGAAAGAAGGCCGCATTAGTGTTGATGGCAAAATGGCAACATTGGGTGATCGTGTTGAAGTCAAAGCCTCCACAAAAATTCGTCTTGATGGTCGTGTCTTAGCGATAAAAGAGCCAGAAAAAGAAATTTGCCGCGTGATGGCATACTACAAACCGGAAGGGGAATTGTGCACGCGCCATGATCCTGAAGGTCGTCCAACGGTATTTAACCGTTTACCAAAACTGACTGGGGCTCGTTGGATTGCTGTAGGGCGTCTAGATGTGAACACCAGTGGTTTATTGTTATTCACAACCGATGGTGAATTAGCTAACCGCTTAATGCACCCAAGCCGTGAAGTGGAACGCGAATACGCAGTACGTGTATTTGGTGAAATCACGGATGCAAAAATTCGTCAGTTAACCACTGGCGTGCAATTAGAAGATGGTCCGGCATCCTTTAAGACTGTGTCGTATCGCGGTGGTGAAGGGATGAACCAATGGTATAACGTCACTTTAACCGAAGGTCGTAACCGTGAAGTTCGTCGTTTATGGGAATCTGTTGGTGTGCAAGTGAGCCGCCTGATCCGTGTTCGCTACGGAGATATTGATTTACCAAAAGGTTTACCACGTGGAGGTTGGACTGAATTAGGTTTAGAGCAAACTAACTATTTAAGAGAGTTAGTTGAACTGGATGTTGAAACAGAAAGTAAAGTGTCTGTTGAGCGCGATCAGCGCCGCATCAAAGCTAACCAAATTCGCCGTGCGGTGAAACGTCACACTCAAGTGGCATCTCGCCCAGCAGCGAAACGCCAAACTTCACGCCCAACGGCTAAGCGCCGCACTCGAATCTAATCGTTTTAACGTTATTCGAATGATTTAAAATGAAGGTTATGGTATTTACCATAGCCTTTTTTTATTTCAATTTAATAGAATAGCGAAATGTTCTGTCATTCTGTTTGGTCATTTCAATAATTCATTCAACTTTGATTTTTCTAAAAATCGATTCATTCGGAATTTTATTTTCGAATAATATAAATAAGTTATCCCAATCTTAAATTATTATTTACTAGGTGTCTTTTTTTGACTAGAAAATGATAAAGTTAAAAAAGGTTGTATTATTCCACTTATTACTTTTATTTCTTTGTTATTTAGATATTTAAAACTTAAAATACGCCAATATGGAGTTTATAAGGTATCTGTCACATTATGAGGCTTTTATATTGTACAACTCTTCTATCTAAACTATTTTTATCATAATGAAAAAATAAAAGGTTTTAATGTTTATGTTATGTGCAAAGTCGATGAAATATATAGCACTATTGAGTTTCAGCATAACAAGTTGTGATGTTTATCAACCACATATATCTGAAAGTGGGCGGTTCTTTTTTAGTAATGACTCATCGGAAAATTATTCTTTCTTTATTGATAATAAACTGATGGTGATCCCGAAAGCATCAGTGGGTAGTCTGTATTTAAAGCAGGGATTACATTCCATGACAACTGAAGAAGGTCAGCACATTTATTTTATGATTTACCCAGGTAATAAAGGAGGGATATTAAATCCTCAAAAGCATCTTTATTATTCTTACAGCTTTGTATACGGTAATAATGGAATTCCTTCTGTTCATAATCAAACTATACAGGAATTAACTGTTGGTGATTACCAAGTGAAAGGAAGAGTTGAGAGTAGTGATGATATCATTATTGATAATAACGTATTCAACTGTGATTACCCGGTCGGAACGCGGATCCCTGATGAATTAAATTCGCTAACAACAGTCAGCAAAATAAAAACAAAATGTTTTTCTTATTCAGAACTCATTACGGCGATTTCGTCGGATGATAAACAAATGACACAACTGGTTGTGCGTCAAAATGAGCCAGTGCAAAACAATACGGTAAGTTTAACATTTGACTATCCAGTCACACTCCCTGCTTTTGAAGATCAGCAAATTCAGCAGTATGCGGTGAAGGTGAATACGCTGATTCAAGCGTATCGAGGATCCGCTGACCCAGAAAAAAAACAGAACTTTTATAATCAATACCATGTAGCCGTATCGAATATGGCGGAGCGCTATAGCCAATGGGAGACAGGGGATAATTGCCTTGAGGAGCGACAAAAATATTTGCAATTCTTATCACAAACTGCCGCCATTTTTAGTGCTGGGGTTTTAAAACTGGATGTAACACCGAAATAGCTGGTGGCAGCTAACTAGCATGTTACCAAAGGCTACCAGTCAATTCCTTTTTGCGCTTTGATCCCTGCATCAAAAGCATGTTTAACAGGGCGCATTTCTGTCACCGTATCAGCAAACTCTAATAGATCACGGTGGCACCCACGACCTGTAATAATGACGGATTGATTTTCAGGACGGCAACTTAATGCATTCATTACTTCAGCAAGAGGAAGATAATGGTAACTGATCATGTAGGTCAGCTCGTCGAGGATCACCAAGTCATATTGAGGGTCTTGCAATAATTCCACTGCATGCTGCCAAGTTTCAAGGCAAGCTTGTGTGTCAGTCTGCTTGTTTTGCGTTTCCCAAGTAAACCCGGTGGACATCACATAAAAGGGGACGCCGTGAGGCTCTAAAAGATTGCGTTCGCCATTATCCCAGCCACCTTTAATAAACTGGACAACGGCTACTTTTTTGCCATGACCGACAGCACGACAAGCGGTGCCAAATGCTGCCGTCGTTTTTCCTTTTCCATTGCCAGTGAAGACAATCAGGATCCCGCGCTCCAGCTGGGCTGCTTCAATTCGCTCATCCACTTTTTGCTTTAAACGTTGTTGGCGTTCTTCGTGTCGGTCTTGGCTCATAGCTTGCTCCGTTTCGGTCGAGTTTAAGCTTTAATCGGTTTTAAATTAGGCTGAGCGTCTACGCTGGTTCCTGTTTGCTCGGCGCTATCATCACCCATTAAGTATAGATAAGTCGGCATGATATCGGCAGGTGTTTTTAGGGTCATTGGATCTTCACCGGGTGCCGCACCTGCACGCATAGCGGTACGAGTGCGCCCAGGGTTAATACAGTTAATACGTAATCCAGTGCCTTGATACTCATCGGCTAAGACTTGCATTAAACCTTCAGTCGCAAATTTTGAAACGGCATAAACGCCCCAATTAGCGCGTCCTTGTTTACCGACACTTGAACTGGTGAAAATCAGCGATGCGTGTGGGGCTTTTTCTAATAAAGGAAGTAATGCTTGTGTGAGCATAAAGCCCGCATTGACGTTAACTTGCATGACGTCATGCCAGAGCTGAGTCGGTTGTTCACTGATTGGTGCGATATTTCCTAGCAAACCTGCGCTATGTAATACGCCATCCAAGTAAGGGTGTTGTTTGGCAATATCGTCAGCGATAGCTTGGCAAGTTGCCTCTGTTGCAGTCAGTAAATCAATCACATAGGTTTCTACGGATGCACCGGTAGAATTAATAATTTGTTGTTTAACCGCCTCTAATTTTTGCGAGTTACGGCCTAATAAAATGATGGAGGCGCCAAAGCGTGCATACGTTAATGCTGCTTCTTGACCAATCCCGTCAGTAGCACCGGTAATTAAGATAGTTTTACCATTTAAAAGATCTTGTCTAGGCTGATAATGAAGCATAATTTTTCCTATCGTCTTGAGCCGCGTTGAAGGTTATCATCGCGTAGATTGCACGGGAGGGCAATTTACCACATTTGTTTCATGTCTGTGGTTATTGATAACAGTTTTTTTACTGGTTGTTTATGAACAATCATGCGATCATTTTTTTATTAGCGTTAAATATTAGAAGGATCAACTTGTGGAGTATTTCTCTTTGTATGGACTGTTTTTAGCAAAAGTGGTTACCATTGTGGTCGCGATTGCTGTGATTGCAGTATTTGTATTTGGCGTAGGTATGAGACGTCAAGGAAGTAAAGGCGCATTAAAAATTACTGACCTAGGCGAAAATTACCGTGAACGCCAACGTCAAATGCAGCAGATCAAAATGAATGATTCTGAGCAAAAAGCGTGGTCAAAGGCATTTAAAAAGCAGGAAAAAGCCAAGTCTAAAAATGAAAAGGCTGGGGCGAAAATGGGGCAAACCGCCGTCAAAAAGCCTTGCTTATATGTCTTAGACTTTAAAGGCAGTATGGATGCTCGTGAAGTTAGCTCTTTACGTGAGGAAATCAGTGCAATTCTTGCAGTTGCGGATCAGCAAGATGAAGTTTTATTACGTTTAGAAAGCCCTGGTGGTTTAGTCCATGGCTATGGCTTAGCCGCTTCTCAGTTGATGCGATTGAAAGAGAAAAATATTCCGCTAACAATTGCAGTTGATAAGGTTGCGGCAAGCGGCGGCTATATGATGGCATGTATTGCGAATAAAATCGTTGCGGCACCGTTTTCTATTATAGGCTCTATTGGTGTTGTCGCTCAGGTTCCAAATATTCACCGATTATTGAAAAAGCACGATGTGGATGTGGAGCTGCACACCGCAGGGGAATATAAACGTACACTGACAATGCTCGGTGAAAATACAGAGCAGGGACGTAAGAAATTTGTTGAAGATCTGAATTCAACTCACGAACTATTTAAAGATTTTGTTCATCAAAATCGCCCATCCCTTGATATTGCAGCGGTGGCAACAGGCGAGTATTGGTATGGAACGCAAGCTCTAGAGAAAGGGCTCGTTGACCAAATTGGTGTTAGTGATGATTTGATCATTAACGCAATCGAAACCAAAGAAATTATCAGCATCCGTTTTGTGATGAGTAAGAAAATGGTCGAGCGTTTTACCAGTAGCGCGGCAGAGAGTGCGGATAAGCTATTATTACGCTGGTGGCAGCGTGGACAAAAGCCGCTTTTATAAAAAAGCCATAATGTTCACTGAATATTCATGACACAATATTTAAGTTGGACTACCCTTAAAAATACCGGCGATAA
Source organism: Providencia sp. wls1922 (assembly GCF_009706505.1). Classification (NCBI taxonomy): domain Bacteria; kingdom Pseudomonadati; phylum Pseudomonadota; class Gammaproteobacteria; order Enterobacterales; family Morganellaceae; genus Providencia; species Providencia sp. wls1922. Next base: position 14,333 of record NZ_WLUG01000043.1, read on the forward strand.
AAGCCGGTATTTTTTTATATCTATTCTGATTCTTGCAGTCGGTACTTATCAGAAAAGAGGTGCGCCAAATGCTTATACATATTAAAAGCCGCTGGACTTTTTAAGGATGGTATTCCGTTTTCATCAAGGAAGAACTCGCCTTTAAAAACTAAAACACCACGATGTTGCTCGACATTATCCACGAACATGCCATCAAGGTACTCATCGTGGTTTTTGATGATTTCGTTGGCTTTTTCAAGCAGTTCTTGCTTTGAAATAGTTTGAATCTCATTGTTCATAGAATGCCTCTCTTGAAAAAATAATTGGTTGCTTCTAGCATTTTATCAGGTACAGTGTGTGTTTTTCAATGCGGCTAAACTGCATTATGTGGTTAAAATCAGTCAACTAGAGCAATTTGTATGCTTTACAAAATAATGTGACTGATGGATAAAATTCGTTTCGTTACAAATTATTGTGCGAAAAAATATTGATATATTGTGATTCTGTCGCAATATAAAAAAGAGATTCTCATTTTGCGCATTTGAATAGAAAAATGCGCCTTCGTTGATAGTAGGTAAAGGTAAATATGGGTAAAGCTCTTGTTATAGTGGAGTCCCCGGCAAAAGCCAAAACGATCAATAAGTATCTTGGCAGTGGCTACGTTGTAAAAAGCAGCGTTGGTCACATTCGTGATCTGCCGAAAAGCGGCTCTGGTTCACAATCCGGCTCACCAAAGAGTACAGGCTCATCTACCGATAAAGCAAAGACCGACAAAACAAAGAAAGTTAAAAAGGATCCGCAAGAAGCGTTAGTTAAACGCATGGGGATCGACCCTTATCATGGTTGGAAAGCGAATTATCAAATTCTGCCGGGTAAGGAAAAAGTGGTTTCTGAATTAAAAGCGTTAGCCGAAGATGCTGACCACGTCTACCTCGCGACGGACCTTGACCGCGAAGGGGAAGCTATTGCGTGGCATTTACGCGAAGTGATCGGTGGTGATGATTCTCGTTTTAGCCGAGTGGTGTTTAACGAAATCACTAAAAATGCAATTACTCAAGCATTTGAAAGCCCTGGCGAATTGAATATCGACCGTGTTAATGCCCAACAAGCTCGTCGCTTTATGGACCGTGTCGTGGGTTATATGGTCTCTCCATTATTATGGAAAAAAGTGGCGCGCGGATTATCTGCTGGACGCGTACAGTCCGTCGCAGTAAGACTTATCGTTGAGCGTGAACGTGAAATTAAAGCGTTTGTTCCTGAAGAATATTGGGAACTCCATGCGGATTTAGCGGATAAAAACGCCGTTAACTTGCGTTTAGAAGTGACTTCCCAAGCGGGAAAAGCTTTTAAACCTGTCAATAAAGTCCAAACGGAAGCTGCGGTTAAATTACTGGAAAATGCACGTTATCAAGTGATTGATCGTGAAGATAAACCAACGTCCAGTAAACCAAGCGCACCGTTTATCACGTCGACACTCCAACAAGCGGCGAGCACTCGCTTAAGTTTTGGTGTGAAGAAAACCATGATGATGGCTCAGCGCTTATATGAAGCGGGTTACATCACTTATATGCGTACGGACTCAACGAACTTGAGCCAAGATGCAGTGAACATGGTTCGTGGTTATATTTCTGATAACTTTGGCGCACAGTATTTACCAAAAGATGCCAACGTTTACACCAGTAAAGATAACTCCCAAGAAGCGCACGAAGCTATTCGCCCATCCAGTGTTGATGTATTACCTGATTCACTGAAAGACATGGAAAACGACGCTAAGCGCCTCTACCAGTTAATTTGGAATCAATTTGTTGCGTGTCAAATGACACCAGCAAAATACGACTCCACCACATTAACGGTGAAAGCGGGAGATTTCGAATTAAAAGCCAAAGGTCGTACGTTACGTTTTGATGGTTGGACAAGAGTCATGCCAGCATTGCGTAAAAATGACGAAGATAAAACATTACCTGCGATTCAAGTGGGTGCTGAATTATCATTGCTGGAATTACTACCAAGCCAGCACTTTACTAAGCCACCAGCGCGTTTTAGTGAAGCTTCTTTGGTTAAAGAATTAGAAAAACGTGGTATTGGTCGCCCATCAACGTATGCGGCAATCATTTCAACGATCCAAGATCGTGGCTACGTTAAAGTGGAAAACCGCCGTTTCTATGCGGAAAAAATGGGTGAAATCGTTACAGACCGTTTAGAAGAAAACTTCAACGATCTGATGAACTACGACTTCACTGCTCGCATGGAAAACCAGCTGGACCACGTTGCGAATCATGAAGCAGAGTGGAAAGCGGTGTTGGATGAATTTTTCTCCGATTTCAGCAAACAGCTTGATGTTGCAGAAAAAGATCCGGAAGAAGGCGGTATGCGTACCAACCCAATGGTGATCACCTCGATTATCTGTCCTGACTGTGAACGTCATATGGGAATTCGTACCGCATCTACTGGGGTATTCTTAGGCTGCTCGGGCTATGCACTGCCACCAAAAGAGCGCTGCAAGAAAACCATCAATCTGATCCCTGAAGATGAAGTATTGAACATCCTCGAAGGTGACGATGCAGAAACTAACGCCTTAAGAGCAAAACGTCGTTGTCCAAAATGTGGCACTGCGATGGACAGCTACCTGATTGATAATGGTCGTAAATTACATGTGTGTGGTAACAATCCAGCATGTGAAGGCTATGAAATCGAAGAAGGCGAGTTCCGCATCAAGGGTTACGATGGTCCGGTGATTGAGTGTGATAAATGTGGTTCTGAAATGCACCTGAAAATGGGACGTTTTGGGAAATACATGGGTTGCACCAACGAAGAGTGTAAAAATACCCGCAAGATCTTAAAAAGTGGTGAAATTGCACCACCGAAAGAAGACCCAGTACCACTACCAGAATTACCGTGTGAAAAATCGGATGCTTATTTTGTGTTACGTGATGGTGCAGCTGGCGTATTCCTTGCCGCAAACACCTTCCCGAAATCAAGGGAAACACGTGCGCCATTAGTGGCAGAACTACAACGATTTAAAGACAGATTACCGGCAAAATTGGCGTACTTAGCGGAAGCACCAGCACAAGACGAAGAGGGCAACCCAACAGTGGTTCGTTTTAGCCGCAAGACAAAACAGCAATATGTTTCGTCCGAGAAAGATGGTAAAGCGACGGGGTGGAGTGCTTTTTATGTTGATGGGCAATGGAAACCCAAAGAATAGTTTTTATTCTTCATACTTTGCACCGTAGCGGCGTTGGCTGCACTCGCTAACCCTAGTCACATACTTGTGTATGCTCCTAGGGATTAGCTCGATTGCTGCCTTGCTACAGCACAAATTATGTTGAATAAATCTATTGATTATATTCAGGATGACTCTGGTGCTAACCACCGCCTTGTTCTAACGCGAACTATTTAGAATAATAGTTTGGAATTCTGTTTAGATCTTCAACGCTAAAGCCGCAATCATTATAAAAGAGCCCTTAGGGCTCTTTTTTTGTTCATAATTCGATAGCTCTCACATAACAAAAGCAGTAATCGCCCATTTTCATTCATTTATTATGCTAACGTTTAGCTTAAGGATAATAATCACGATGAATGACTGGAGGCAGTATGAAGTTCAAATTATGTTTGTTAGCGGCACTATTCACAACTGGTGCAGCGTATGCGGCACAAACTACGGTAGAGCTGAAAGAAGCAACAGCTAAAGGCGAGGGAAAAACCATTGGTGAAGTGGTGATTTCTGAAACTGAATACGGATTACTCTTCACGCCAAAACTATCTGGTTTGCAAGCAGGTGGTGTGCATGGTTTCCATGTGCATGAAAACCCAAGTTGCGAAGCGGGTGAAAAAGACGGTAAAACTGTACCCGCATTAAAAGCGGGCGGACATTTAGATCCAGCTAAAACAGGGGTTCACAAAGGGCCTTATGACAAAACAGGTCACCTCGGAGACTTACCGGGTTTAGTGGTTGATAGCCAAGGTAATGCTACCTACAGCGTGCTAGCGCCAAAATTAAAATCCCTGAAAGATGT
>NZ_WLUG01000044.1:0-12556 GCF_009706505.1 Providencia sp. wls1922
GTTGACCCCGTTGACCCCGTTGACCCCGTTAAACCTGTCGACCCTGTTAAGCCGCCACCTCGGCCAGAAGTGGGAACTTACATCAGTAATATGCAAGCTGCCAATACTCTGTTTGATCTGCGACTTCATGACCGTTTGGGGGAGACTCAGTATACAGATGCGTTAACAGGCGAAACCAAAGTGACCTCGATGTGGCTACGCAATGTAGGTGGCTTTAACCGTTCCCAAGTGGCGCAAGGATCGCTAAATACACGGGATAACCGTTACGTTATCCAATTGGGTGGTGATGTTACCAATTGGTCGACCGATGGGCTTAATCGTTACCATGTGGGTGTGATGGCGGGATACGCTCACCAGAACAGCAAAACCAAAAATCACCGTAATGGCTATGATTCCAAAGGTAATACAAGTGGTTACAGCGTAGGGCTTTACGGTACTTGGTATACGAATGAAGCCGATAAATCTGGGTTATATGTTGATACTTGGGCGCTGTATAACTGGTTTGATCATGAGGTTAATGGTCATCAGCTTGCCACCGAGAAATATAAATCCCGAGGCATGACGGCTTCTGTAGAGTCCGGTTATACCTTCAAAATGGGGGAATACACCACCAATGAGATGGTCAATACTTTCTATCTGCAACCTAAAGCGCAAGTGACGTGGCAAGGTGTGAAAGCGAATGACCATACCGAAGTCAATGGCACCCTCGTCAGTAGCAGCGGAGAAAACAATATCCGTACACGCCTGGGATTACGGGCTTACCTACATGGCCACAATGCCATTGATGAAGGTAAAGGTCGCAACTTTGAGCCTTTTGTCGAAACTAACTGGATTTATAACAGCAAACAGTATGGTGTGAAGATGAATGGCGAGCAGTTTAATATTGCCGGCACCCGCAATACTGGGGAAGTGAAAATCGGTATTGAAGGCCAGATTAACTCGAACTTGAACCTGTGGGGGAACGTTTCTCAGCAACTCGGCGATTCCGGCTACAGTGATACTCAAGCAATGTTTGGTATTAAGTATATGTATTAGTTTCGTATTTGGGATCGATAAAAAGCGGTTTGCATCAATAAGGTGCAAATCGCTTTGGCTTATATTCAGAAGAGTTGCTCAACAGCAATGACGATGGGGAAATTTTAAAAAAATTAAATAACTAACTTACCCCTATTTTTAAGAAGATAAATAGTGACTAAAACGCTATTTCACGATCACTTTTTGATTATTATTGGTTAAATAATATGTTGTTTTTTATGTGTGGGTATGACCATATTATTAATATGGATTTATTTTTTTTAACCTTTATAATTCGCTCCCATCATTTTATGTTGTAGTTCATTACATTGAGTTCTTATGATGCTCAGGTCTGTCTTGAATGATTGAAAAATGAAAACCCACTCTGGATAGGCTGTTTTTTTTAACTGCCTAGCCTTGGTATTTCTAATCAATTTACAAGGAGACGCTGATGCAAGTCAGTCGACGGTCTTTTTTTAAAATTTGTGCGGGTGGCATGGCTGGAACCTCTGCCGCACTACTCGGTTTTGCCCCTAATGTATCCTTTGCAAGCACTCGCCAATATAAACTATTACGCTCAATAGAAACCCGAAATAACTGCACTTACTGCTCAGTGGGCTGTGGCATCTTGATGTACAGCCTGGGTGACGGCGCCAAGAATGTAGATAAATCCATTTACCATATCGAAGGTGACCCAGACCATCCGGTTAGCCGAGGCTCTCTATGCCCAAAAGGTGCCGGTCTTATCGACTATATTCATAGTGAAAACCGCTTAAAATACCCTGAATATCGCAAAGCAGGTTCCGATAAATGGGAGCGAATTTCATGGGATGAAGCGATAGATAAAATTGCGCGATTAATGAAAAAAGATCGCGATGATAACTTCGTGACTCACAATGAAAAAGGCCAAGAAGTTAACCGCTGGCTGACAACGGGTATGTTGTGTTCATCTGCGGCAAGTAATGAAACTGGTATCCTCGATAATAAATTTTCGCGGTCACTCGGCATGTTAGCCATCGATTGCCAAGCCAGGCTTTGTCACGCACCGACTGTTTCGGCACTTGCCCCTACTTTTGGTCGTGGCGCCATGACCAATAACTGGGTCGACATTAAAAATGCCAACGTGGTTTTAATCATGGGTGGCAACCCCGCAGAAGCGCATCCGGTTGGTTTTAAGTGGGTTATCGAAGCCAAAATTAAAAATAATGCCAAAGTTATTGTGGTTGACCCACGTTTTAACCGTAGTGCCTCCGTCGCAGATTTGTACTCCCCTATTCGTGCAGGTTCTGATACCGCATTTTTATTAGGCGTTATCCGCTATCTCATTGAAAATGATAAAATCCAACATGAGTATGTGAAAGCCTATACCAACGCACCTTTAATCGTTCGTGAAGATTATCAGTTTAACGATGGCCTCTTTAGTGGCTTTGATAAAGATAACCAACAATACGATCGTAGTTCTTGGCACTATGAAACGGATGAAAATGGTCATGCTCTAAAAGATAAATCTCTTCAGCACCCACGCTGTGTCTGGAATTTATTGAAACAGCACGTAGCTCGCTATACGCCAGAAATGGTGACGACGTTATGTGGCACGCCAATTGAAGATTTTATTTATATTTGTGAGCAACTTGCATCAACCTCAGTCAACAACCGCACCGCCACGATTTTGTATGCACTCGGATGGACACACCATACTGGTGGCGCTCAAACTATCCGTACCGCAGGTATGATCCAACTGTTACTGGGTAATGTGGGAATGCCTGGTGGTGGCGTCAATGCGTTACGAGGACACTCAAATATTCAAGGTTATAGCGATTTAGGGTTGTTATCTTTAAATCTTCCGGGCTATATGCCTTTGCCGAATGAAAAACAAACTTCGCTACAAACCTATTTGTCACAAATCACCCCAAGCGCAATTGTGCCAGACCAAGTCAACTACTGGAAAAGGACACCCGACTTTTTTATTAGCTTAATGAAAAGTTTTTGGGGGGATAGTGCGACAGCAAGTAATGAGTGGGGCTATCACTGGCTACCGAAGTGGGATAAAAGCTACGATATTATGGCTCAAACCCAGATGATGATTGATGGGAAAATGAATGGCTATATTGTTCAAGGTTTTAACCCTTTAGCGGCTTTCCCTGATAAAAATAAAAGTAGTGCAGCGCTCGCCAAGCTCAAATATTTAGTCATCATCGACCCACTGGTGACTGAATCTTCTAACTTCTGGCAAAACCATGGCGAAATGAATGATGTCACTACCGCAGATATCCAAACTGAAGTTTTCCGCCTCCCTTCATCTTGCTTTGCTGAAGAAAACGGCTCGATAGCAAACTCTGGTCGTTGGTTACAATGGCACTGGGCGGGCGCGCGCCCACCAGCTCAAGCATGGCATGACGGTAAAATTCTTGGGCATTTATTAATGCGCTTACGCCAACTTTATCGTGAAGAAGGCGGCGTTTGTCCTGAACCGTTGATGAATCTCTCTTGGAACTATATTGACCCTTATGATCCTCAACCCGAAGAGGTCGCTAGAGAAGCGAATGGTCAAGCAATGCAAGATATCTTTGATGATTCCGGCAAATTATTACTGAAGAAAGGTCAACAGATTGATGGTTTTCATCAACTGAAATCTGACGGTTCTACTGCCAGCTTTTGTTGGGTTTATTCCGGTTGCTGGACAGAAAAAGGCAACCAAATGGCAAACCGCGATAACGCTGATCCATCCGGATTAGGTTGTACGCCGGGTTGGGCGTTTGCTTGGCCCCAAAATCGTCGAGTACTTTATAATCGCGCATCCGTTGATCCAAGTGGTAAACCGTGGGATGAAAATCGACAACTGATTAAATGGGATGGCACAAAATGGGGAGGATTTGATGTTCCCGATTTTAGTAACGCGCCACCAGACAGTGGTGTTGGTCCCTTTATTATGCAACCTGAAGGCGTTGGCCGCTTATTTGCCGTGGATAAAATGGCCGATGGCCCATTCCCCGAATTCTATGAACCCTTTGAATCACCGGTAGAACATAATTTATTGCACTCCGCGGTTTCTCGTAACCCCGTTGCTCGGCTGTATAGCTATGATGCAGACCATTTAGGTAACGCCAAAGATTTTCCGTATGTGGCAACAACCTACTCCATCACCGAGCTATTTCGCCACTGGACAAAACATTCTCTGATCAATGCCATCGCGCAGCCAGATCAGTTTATTGAGATTGGCGAACAGCTAGCCTTACAAAAAGGTATTCAACAAGGTGACGAAGTCCGAGTCAGCGCCAAACGCGGTTTTATTAAAGCCAAAGCGGTCGTCACCAAACGCATTCGACCGCTCACGATTAATGGAAAAGTCGTCGAAACCATTGGCATTCCGTGTCACTGGGGCTTTGAGGGAGCAACACAGAAAGGTTTCCTCGCTAACACATTGACGCCATCGGTTGGTGATGCGAATGCATTCACCCCTGAATATAAAGCGTTTTTAGTCAATGTTGAAAAAGCCTAAGGAGAAATTATGTCAATGCAATCTCAAAATATTATCCGTCGCTCTGCGACTAACTCCTTAACGCCTGCGCCTCAAGTTCGTGATTATCAGGAAGAAGTTGCAAAACTCATTGATGTAACAATCTGTATTGGTTGTAAAGCTTGCCAAGTTGCGTGTTCAGAGTGGAACGATATTCGGGACAAAGTCGGTACGAATATCGGTGTTTATGATAACCCTATTGATTTAACAGCAAAATCATGGACTGTTATGCGTTTTTCTGAAGTTGAAGAAAACGGCAAGCTAGAGTGGTTAATTCGTAAAGATGGCTGCATGCACTGTGCAGATCCCGGATGTTTAAAGGCCTGCCCAGCAGAAGGGGCTATTGTGCAATATGCGAATGGGATTGTTGATTTCCAATCTGAACATTGCATTGGCTGTGGTTATTGTATTGCAGGTTGCCCATTTGATGTGCCTCGCATCAATCAGGATGATAACCGCGCCTATAAGTGCACGTTATGCGTTGATCGTGTCGATGTTGGTCAAGAACCTGCTTGTGTAAAAACCTGTCCAACGGGTGCTATCCATTTTGGTAGCAAGCAGGATATGAAAAACCTCGCACAAGAGCGTGTTTCAGAATTGAATACCCGTGGCTATCAACATGCTGGGCTTTATGATCCACAAGGAGTTGGTGGAACTCACGTCATGTATGTTCTTCATCATGCAGATAAACCTAATTTGTATCATGGATTGCCTGAAAATCCTGAAATCAGTGAAACGGTTAAATTCTGGAAAGGAATCTGGAAGCCGCTTGCTGCTGTTGGTTTTGCTGCAACGTTTGCGGGGGCGGTTTTCCATTACTTTGGTATTGGACCAAACCACACAACCAAAGAAGATGAAGAAGAAGCGCTTAAAGATATGGAAGCCGCTTCTAAAACGGAACAATCCGAACACAAAGAGGAGCAACCATGATGAAAAAGAACAGTGATGAAATCTTACGCCATACTCCGTCAGAACGTATTAATCACTGGCTAGTGGTCATTGCCTTTGTATTTACGGCATTCAGTGGTTTGGGATTCTTTTTCCCCTCATTGAATTGGTTTATGAATATTTTAGGTACTCCACAATTATCGCGGCTGTTACATCCCTTTGTTGGATGCCTCATGGCGTTCATGTTTATCTTCATGTTTTTCAGATATTTGAAGCATAACTTTGTGGATAAACAAGATCTTATTTGGGCAAAGAATATTCATAAAGTACTGCGCAATGAAGAAGCTGGCGATATCGGCCATTATAATCTTGGTCAGAAAGGTATTTATTGGGCGCTTAGTCTCTGCCTCATTATCTTAACCGTCAGTGGCATTATTATCTGGCGACCTTATTTTGCCGATTATTTTTCTATTGGCGTGATCCGAATTGCGCTACTGGCTCATTCAATATCAGCGATAGTGTTGATCATTACCGTTATCGTTCATGCTTATGCGGCTTTTTGGGTCAAAGGCTCAATTCGTAGCATGGTGGAAGGCTGGGTAACGCGGGGGTGGGCAAGAAAACATCACCCACGCTGGTATCGTGAAGTCTTAGAACAAGAGAAGTCAAAAGAAGATAATAACCCATCGCACTAAGTTAATTTGAGGTCATATCATGGTAGTGATTGTTCTACCATGATATTTCCCCACTTTACCGTTTAACCAGAGACCTGATTAGCTTTTACAAGATTGTCCCGGTTTTTTCACGATTTCGCCAAAGTCATTCAATGCGCTTGGTTTGGTGATTTTACTCTGCGCATTATTGAGTACCGGTAATTCAGGATCCATTTGCCATGCATTCCAGCCGCCATCATAGATCTGGCTATTTTCCCATCCCGCCATTTGAGTCATAAACCATGAAACACTGGCTCTCCACCCTGTACCACAATAAAAAGCAACGTGGTCTGATGGCTCAATGCCTTGTGTTTTCCAAAGGGCAAATATCTCTTCTGGATTACGTAATGTGCCGTCAGGATCATAATAGTCAGACATATCGTTCGCGTTTTTACCGCCAAATCCCCAGATAGCCCCAGCAGGCTCGCCTTTACGTGAAATATAATCATACCCCGTAATTTTCCCCGTATACTCATCCCAAGTACGATTACTGATTAGCTTTAATCCCGCTTGTTGTGCTTGTATCGCTTCCGCAGGCATAGAAATGTTGACCTGAGGATTTGCTGGAATAGATGTCCCAAAATCTGTAATCGGTACAGGTATATTCATCACGGTTTCTGTTGGTAATTCCGCATCAACCCAGACATTTAAACCGCCATTAAGAAAGCGAACATCTTCCACACCCGCCCATTTTAATGCCCATAATACGCGTAATGCGGCCATCTGGTTTTCAGAATAAACCACCACTGGCGTATCCTTATGGATACCATTTTTCAATAAATTATGTTCAATCACATTCGGTTCGGATAGGTTCCATACTGGCCCATTTTCAATCCAGTCAGTATTAAAATGGTAGGCACCTTTAATATGAGTAGAATACGATTTTGACTGCTCCGCATCCCCCCAAGAGACTTCAAAAATGATAGGCTTTTGGTCACTGGTATAGCTTTCAGGTTTTTCGCCCTTCAGCGCCGCATTGACCCAGCTTGGCGAAACACTCATCCAATAATTGGGATATTTATCCATCGGATAATCTGCATTGGCATATTTAATGAACTCTTTAAATGCGAGCACCTTATAACCTTTAGCTGCAAATTCCGCGGTGACACGCTCTAAATCATCGAGATTGCTATCATAGAAAACCAGTGTTTTTTCTTTGGTAATTCCTTTTTCTTCCACGAAGTGAGTAAACTTATCTTCATCAATAAAGTCCAGCCAGCCCGTCGTAAATTGCATAGCGCCTTGTATATGACCACCACGCGCAGCGTCTTTATCTTTAAAACCAAAAAATAGGCTATCTGGTCGGGTATCGATAATAAGATAATCTGGATTATTTAGATTCTTCGATAACTCATCAATACTAATATCTTTTACTACGGTCTGATCACAGCCCGACAACCAAACTGATAATAATAAAATGGCTAATTTTGCCTTCATTTTTTTTCCTATATTCTGCACTGTGTCGGTCTGATGAAATAACTTGTGAGCCAAACACCCGCCATCACCATAAATGTTGAAATCCACCCCTGCCAAGAGAAATAGGCGGTTGCCACCAGTGAGTTAGTGACGGTGCATCCTCCCGCTAGTGTTGCCCCTATTCCCATCACAACTCCACCCATTAGGCGTTTTACAACCGTTTTCCCGTCAGGGGGCAATGTTAATGCAAACTCACCTCGGAGCTTGGCGCTGATCATGGAGCCTGCTAAAATACCAATAACAAATAAGGTTCCCCAATTAAGGTAACGCTGCTGACCAGTGACGAGATATTGAACCACATTCGCAGAAGGCACTGAGATCCCAAAACCAAAATTACGTCCACTTTCCGCACTCAAATACCAAGCAATAATCCCGAGGATCCCAATAAATACCGCCGTTAAGTTAAGGGGTAATTGCTTATATTTTCCTAATGGCGGAGGTGAATAGCGCGGGTGGCGATGCTGATAAATCAGTAAGCCAATCGTGACGATAATTAATATCGCAACCAGATACCACGGAGAGATGTTCAATGTTTTATCGATGGTATCAATCTGTGCTGGGTGGGTTAATAACGGGTCAATCCAATGCTTTAAACTTCCTTTCCAAGCGGATGCCATCGTGACAATAAACGCAAATAATGTGAGCCATGTTCCAGTTAACCCTTCACCAGAGCGGAACCAAGCCCCGCTGCCGCAGCAACCTGCTAATACCATGCCTACACCAAATAAAAAGCCACCGATAATTGTGGCAGTTACAGGTAATGTGCCTTCTGGAATCGTTATCAATCCCATTGATTGTAAAGCAAAAAAGCCAATCGCTTGAATAGAGATAGCAATCAATAGTGCCGTAAGAAAACGCGTATTTCTCTGATAAACAATATTTCTGAAGCCAGAAACAAAGCAAAATTGTCCTGACTGGAGTAGCGCACCAAAAAGTAGACCAATAAATAAGCCACTAATCATGAACTAGCCCCTGTGGTAATGTAATAAGCTGCATAGGTATTTCTCAATAGTTATTTTAGAAATCAGAAGAATCAATAACGAGCTTGGGAGAGTCGTTTTAGCCCGATATTTTAATACTTCACAGATTTTCCTATGATAGCGCTTAATGAATATGGTTGAAGCTTGTTAACTTGTTTTACATCAATTTTAGAAGGGAAAAGTACAGATCGGTGATATTTCAGCCAACACGATTTCAATCAAAGGACTACGTGCTAGGGTCTCTATTTATAAACCTCTATTTATAAATAGAGTATTCGCCTTAATTTAAACCCGATAATACAGTTACAATAACTTTTAAAGGAAAAAAGCTTTTCATATACCCAAAGTCATTAAGATATTCTGCAAAATTAAACATACACATTATTCCAATGCTCAACCATCACCTGTAAAGTATAAAAGTTAATTGGGCTAGTAATTATTCAAGATTTGTTAATGCTGAATATGCTAAGAATGGAGTAAAGAATATTGTGTATAAATATAATGATCTAAAAATAGGCACAAAAATTAACAATGCAGAGCTCTGTGAAATATTTGGATGTAGCCCCCAAGGCGGTATGCGTCGTGCACACAAAACAAATACTTTAATTATTATCTCAAACCACATCAAATCTATCTACGATGACCGATGGTCCAACAATGTGCTTCATTATACCGGCATGGGTACTAAAGGTGATCAAAGCCTAAGCTTTCAACAAAATAAAACCTTGGCAGAATCAGGAACTAACGGAGTTTCCATTCACCTATTTGAGGTATTTAAAGACCAAGAGTACACCTATATGGGTGAAGTTATTCTTGACGGTGCTCCATATCAAGAAACACAACCTGATGAACAAGGAAAGCTTAGAAAAGTGTATATCTTCCCGTTGACACTCATTTCAGGCGAACGGCAAGTTCAGCAAAAAGATAGAGACAACATAGATAATATTAGAGCTCGTAAAGCAAAAAAATTACCTCTCGAGGAACTTCAGAAATTAGCAGCTGGAAGTGGAAAAGTAGCGACTTGTTATCAGCAAAAATCCACAAATTATGAGAGAAATATTTGGGTTGCTGAGTTGTCTAAAAGATTAGCGAAAGGACAATGTCAGCTTTGTCTTCAACCAGCACCGTTTAAAAATACCAAAGGTGAGCCTTATCTGGAAACACATCATATTATTTGGCTTTCCAAAGGTGGTGATGATACATCTGAAAATACCGTAGCCCTATGCCCTAACTGTCACAAAAAAATGCACATCGTTAATAATGAAGAAGATATTGAGACTCTAAAAAACCGAAGTAAAGAATTATTAGAAGCGAATAAACAATGATCAGGAAGCATATTGAAGTCGTCGCTGCTGTGCTAAAAAATGAAAACAAGTTTCTAGCCGTGCAGCGGGGCTTCTCAAAGTTAGATTATATAAGTCATAAATGGGAGTTTCCTGGAGGTAAAGTAGAAGCAGGAGAAACACTTGTTGAAGCAATTACCAGAGAACTAAATGAAGAATTAAAAATTACAGTTACCGACCCAAAGTTTTTATTAACTATCGAACATAGCTATCCTGACTTTGATATTACAATGCATTGCTTTGTCATTGAATTACCAAATAGAACGATAAATCTTACAGAACACATTGATTTTATTTGGCTTTCTAAAGAAGAATTAAGAAAAGTAGATTGGGCATCCGCCGATATTCCTGCGGTAGAAACACTCTTAGCAACATTTTGATTGTATTTATTCCGAATCATAAAAAATAGCTTGTTAATTGCCGATTGATAATCAACAATCACATTTCGCTTAAGTTAAACAAAGGAATGGTGATAAACATGGCTATAGGCTATTTTTTGCGGGTAGGTGATAAAACAACGTGTGGCGGTCAGATTCTAACCGGTGATAATACCTTTATATTTCATGGAAAATCTGCTGCACGTCAAGGCGATCTGGTTACCTGTGGAAAGCATTCTGGGACATACAACATACTTGGTGGCGTTAACAATGTATGGGGTAATGGTAGAATGATGGCAGGAACACTGGATAGCTTCAGCTCCTGCCCATGCAAAGCAAGACTGATAAACTCCATCACCGATTGCTACAGTAAAGAAGATGAACCGATGTCTCGCGCATATAGCCCTGTAGCTACCGAGGCTCCTATTCAGCAACCAATTAGCCAACCAAGTAATCATTACGGCCCTCCTATTATTGCCAATGATAGCAACAAAATTAGAATTGATGCGCAACACCTAATTGATTGTGCAGATGAGCTTTGTGAAAAACACCTTTATTATCCCGACGTAAAACGTGAATTTAAAAGCGATGTTGAAAATTTCGCTTATCAAATTGTTGATCAGGTTGAGTCTGGTCAAAAAAGCTACGAGCAAGGCTCAGCCGAATTAAAGCAAGAAGAAAAAGATCTATACCAGCAATCTGCCGATTGGGTCTTAAATGGGCTATCAATACTTGGTGGAATGGCTATGGTTGGTACTGGTATCGCCTTATGTTCCACAGGTATGGGTTGTATGCTTGGGGCACCTTTAATCGCTCATGGGGCGAATGGTATTTATGAAGGCGGCATTGGTTTTTATGAAGGCAATAGTGATGTTCAGGGTCCATTACGTGAAGGTTATAAGTCAGCAGCTAAAGCACTAGGGTTTAAAGAATCTGTTGGCAATTTAGCCTATGACCTTGTTGATTTTGGTATTTCCGTTAAAGGGAAATTAAAGCTAATTCCTAAACTAAATGAATATGGAAATCCAAAGAAAAACTTATTCTTTAAAGAATACGCGCAAAAAGATCTAGAGCATGCTTATAAGCAAATGAGCAGTAAATTTCTAGTATTTGAAATGATTAGTGATGCAATCTCTATTTCAAAGCTTAGGGATGATGTCAAAAGTATGATGGTCTATGATAAGGATACAGGCCAAACTACATTAGTCATTCGTGAACCTGAAAAAATACAAAATGTAAAAGAAATCGTTGAAGACTGTAAGTATGTATTTGTATTTGGAGGCGATGAACCAAGCTATGTTGAATGTACAGATACTGATGGAAATAAATATAAAGACAGGGAGATCCCTGAATGGTAATAACTTATTATCTAACTGTCTTTTTGGGTGTTTTAGTTTTTTTCTTTATAAGGAAAAATCTAAAAAAACAATTACGATCAGATAAACTTTATAATGTAAAAAGAAAATCAGCTATTTTATTCTTTTATTTCATTGCGATATATAGTGGCATCAATCTAACAGTAGAAAAAACACTAAGTACTGAAAATACTATATTTCATTTTTTATCAATCTTTATGCTATTTTTGTTTGTTTTTTTTATCTGGCAATTTGAAGCAATACAGAAACGTAACTAACTGAAAGTACATTACTTTCAGTTAGATGTTACTAAGTTTCAATCCCAGAAAAATTAGAGATACAAACCCGAGGTTGTTTTTCATGAAGAAGTATTTTTTATTTTTTAGCATTCTTTTTACTGGGCACTTAAGTGCAGCACCAACCGACAATCATCCAATGGATACCTATGCTTCGAATGTCCAAAAATCTATTCAGAGTCGGTTTTATGATGTAGACCTCTATAAGGGAAAAGAGTGCGAAATTAAGGTCACTCTCGATAATGACGGCAAATTAATTTCAGCTATTGCCCATGATAAAAATAGTAACAATGACAAAAAGCTTTGCATTCGAGGTATAGAGCTAATTGAAAACACTCAATTTCTACCTACCCCAGAAGATAACTTAACATCAGATAAAAATGTGTTTTTTATTATTCTTCGCCCATAGGAATTATTCTATTGAGTAGGATATTGGTTGCTCGACCTTAACTACTATCGAAATATCCGCACATCTATAATCATTAACAATGATTACTTGATTCTTAAATTTGATAGATGAAAAAACAAAGGAAAAAACCAACAATTCACAAATTCCAGACATAAAAAAAGACGCTCTAAGCGTCTGATTTTTGGTGC
>NZ_WLUG01000045.1:0-29259 GCF_009706505.1 Providencia sp. wls1922
GTTCGCTAAATAATGAGTGGCTTTAATTTTTTAATTTTCACATGGTTCCATGAATTTATGTATTGAAGATTTATCAAATGCAGTAATTTCAAATAACTGAGTCAATAATCTATCATCATGAACTGTATTCCAAGTGATACAGTTATTTTCAATTAATGTAAGAGAAAATTTCACTACAGAATTATGTGTCTCAGTGTAATGATTAAATTCAATAGTACGATATGAGTATAAGTAAAAAGCCATGTTATCTAAGTTTGTTGTATTATAACATCCTAGAATACAAAAATTTGGAGATTGGTTAATGGCTGGATGGATATCTTTTGTTTGCTCCCATTCTATTTGGCGCTTTAAACTTTTTAAAAATACGTTAGATATGACTTTGTGTTCTGTTGGGTTCATTAGTTTTCCCTCATATTTTTCTAGCTGAAATATCAATAATATTATCAATATAATTAAGTAGAAGATTTACTTCATCTAACATATCAAAACATAGGCTAATATCTAAATCATGGTGGTCTTTTATTGATGTTATTTTTGTGGTTTTTATTTTGTATTGTTTTATTGATGATGTTAATTTTTTATCTTTAGAGTCAATGAATAGAATATAATGGTGTAATGATTGTATTCTACTATGTAACTTCCTTCTATGCATTTCTTCATGAAAGGTATTTTTATTATGAACTTCAGATAAGTGTTTATAATAATCATTAAGTAGCTTGGATAGCTTCTCCTTATGAAAATAAATAGATGCCTTACGATTAAATTTAATCGTTAATCTTGATGTTTGTAATAGAACCCATAAAGTTGCTGCTGTACCGACAAAGGTAGATAGCGTCCCTAGGTTTATTACCCAGAGTTCCCATGATGTATTCATTTTTTATTAGCTCCATAAAAATAGAGTAATAGAAATCTTAATTAATTAGATTGATTTTTTATAATATTAGATTTAAATAGAACAAACAAATCCCCTCATAATTAACGCGTATTTATGAGGGAATAAAAATGATTAAGGTTCGATTGGTAACCCGTTGTCTTGTCCCCATTGCGCCCATGAACCATCATAGAGGCGCACATGTGGGTTACCTAATAATACCAATGCCAGTAAAACTACGGCAGCAGTCATGCCAGAGCCACAGGTTGTGACTGTTGGTGCGAGAATATCGACACCTTGCTGCGCAAAAATAGCTTTTAATTGTTCGGGGGATTTATATTCCCCATTATCCACTAATAAATCCCAAGGCACATTTTTACTGCCTGGAATATGCCCCATCCTTAAACCTGGGCGAGGTTCAGGAGCTTGAGCCAGAAAACGGGCAGCTGCACGCGCATCAATAATTTGGATTTTACCTTCAGTGGCAACCTCTAACATTTGCTGTTGATTCAGCGCATTGGCATCTTGTCTATCCGCAATAAAGGTTTGTGCGGCGGGTGGGGTGACTTTACCAGATTGAGTTGCGAAACCAGCTGCTTTCCATGCGTTAATTCCACCGGCTAAAATTTTAACCTGTTTACAGCCTAAAGTGCGGAAAGTCCACCATGCACGCGGAGATGAAAACAAATTATTTTGAGCGTAAATAATGACTTGCGTTTGATTATTAATCCCCATCGCTCCAACAGCTTGGCTAAATGTGGCGGCGTCAGGGAGCATATGGGGTAAGTCGCAGCTCTTATCGGCGATTTCATCTTGATTAAAAAATTGAGCTTGGGGAATGTGCTCATCAAGGTAGCTTTGGTAGCAATCATAAGGGGCGGTAGGTGGTGGCGTAGAGACATCAAGCACAATAATATTACTGTCTGAAAGATGTGAATTTAACCACTCTGGTGTTACAAAATAATCGTTGTACATCATAACTCACCGTCCCGTTTGATTAATAATGGATGATTACTGGATCTGATTAGGTGCAGGTAATATCGATGGCGATTGAGCCTGATTTTGCTCTAAAGGTGTGGTGGAGCGGGTATAAATATTCATCCCGGCAAGCACAATACCCCCAATAGAACTCAATGCGCATAATGCGCACAGTGCGATGACGACTTTTTTCATTTTTATTAGCCTGATTTGACACGAAGATGCCAAAGTATAACTGGATGGTGATAGCAAACAAGTTTTACGGGATATTTTCTTGGCTCGATTTGGTGTTTTGCGAAAGGCTTTCCAGAATTTGTGTATAATGGAAATTAATACAGTAGTTTTGCGAAGGGTTTCGCAAAAGAGAAACAGGGGCTTTCCTGCCTCTTTTTTGATTAGCTATCATCTCCTTTTTACTTGGTCTTCTGCGTATCTATGTCTCTGTCAAATAAAATCAAAGAACAAATAACTCAATGGTATAAGGGGTTATCTAACCAAATCGAGGGGTTCGTCTCTCGGGCACCTCAGCGGCAGATGATTGCTGAAGTGGCGAAAAATTTGTCGGATGCAGAAGGGCGTCATTTAGTGATTGAAGCACCCACTGGGGTGGGAAAAACCTTATCCTATTTGATACCAGGCATTGCGGTAGGGCGCGAAGAAGGTAAAACTTTGGTCGTGAGCACCGCTAACGTTGCCCTCCAAGATCAAATATTCAGTAAGGATTTGCCATTACTGAGCAAAATTATCCCTGACTTAAAATATACAGGCGCATTTGGGCGGGCGCGTTATGTGTGCCCCCGAAACTTAGAAGCTATTTGTGCCGCGGAAGGGGAACAAATTGATTTAATGCTGTTGGTGGAAGACAAAACTGAAATTACCAACAGCGAAGAGAGAGCGCAATGCCAGCAATTACGCAATGATTTTCATAGTTTTGCTTGGGATGGGCTACGCGACCACCATAAAAAGGCATTTAGCGATAGTTTATGGCGTAAAGTCAGCACCGATAAAATGAATTGCCTTGGGCGTAATTGCCAGTTCTATCAACGATGCCCTTTTTTTATGGCACGCCGTGAAATTGAAGATGCGGATGTGGTCTTGGCTAACCATGCTTTAGTGATGGCAGCCATGGAAAGTGAATCGGTATTACCGGATCCCAAGAAATTACTGTTAGTTCTCGATGAGGGGCATCATGTTCCCGATGTGGCGAGAGACGCTTTAGAAGTTGAAGGGGAAATTACGCTAGTTCAGCTTACCGCGCAGGTGGATAATTTTATTCATCATGTCGGGCAGTATGTTGCGCAGTTTCGTCCAGCAAAACCACCTAAGTTGACTAATCCTGATAAGCTACAACAACATGCTGAAAAATTACGTGAGTGTTTCCGTGATTTTTCACTGTTAGCGAACGGGCTATTACCTGAAACATCCAAAGAGTCAGAATATTTGTTTCCAATGGGGATCTTGCCTGAGGTAATGCAGCAATGTTGCCAAGAGCTATTTAAGCTGACAGATGGATTACGTGGGCTATCAGAGGCGATTCTCAGTGATTTAACGGAACAAACAGCAAAGCAAGATATTGTGCGTTTACATCGCTCCATTTTAGTGACAAGCCGAGCGATGGGCTATTTTGAAAATATGACCAAATTATGGCGCTTAGCCTCGCTTGATCAAAGCTCTGGTGCGCCCGTTTCGAAATGGCTTAGCCGCCATTATGAGAAAAATCAATCCCGGATTTTTATGCATTGCGCAGGGATCCGCGTAAGTGAACAGCTGCAACATTTGTTATGGAAAAATGTGCCTCATATTGTAGTGACATCGGCAACACTTCGCTCTTTGAACAGCTATTCACGTTTTATGGAGTTAACGGGATTATCCGAAAAGAGTGATGACCGTTTCGTGACGCTCACCTCACCGTTTAATCATGTTGAGCAGGGTAAGTTGGTGATCCCCAAAATGCAGCATGAGCCAACTATGGCAAATGAAGCTGAACATTTAAAAGAGATGGCAACCTATTTTCGTCATCAATTTACGCATGGTGATCACCATGGGGTCTTGATCCTATTTAGTAGCCAGCGAGCGATGGAAGGGTTTCTGGAGCATGTGAAAGATTTGCGTTTACAGCTATTAGTGCAGGGGGATCAGCCACGTTACCGGCTAGTGGAGACGCATTGTGAACGTATTAAACAAGGGCAAAAAAGCGCGTTAATCGGCTTACAATCATTTGCGGAAGGGTTGGATTTAAAAGGGGAATTTTTAACCCAAGTGCATATTCACAAGATTGCGTTTCCGCCTGTGACAAATCCAGTAATTATTACTGAAGGTGATTGGCTGAAGTCATTAAAGCGTTATCCATTCGAGGTACAAAGTTTACCTAGCGCTTCATTTAATTTGATCCAGCAAGCAGGGCGTTTGATTCGAAGTCATGAGTGTTATGGCGAAATTATCATTTATGATAAGCGCTTATTAACCAAAAGCTATGGTAAACGTTTATTAAATTCGTTACCCATTTTCCCTATTGAACAACCTGAAATGCCAACTTCAGATAAGTAGGGCGATAAAGAAGTAGGGTGATAAATAATTGAGACCACCGAAGTGGTCTCATGGTCAGTATATTGACTCTGTTTTACGACACTACTCAATATTGGCTTCTAATAACCACAGGAATTTATCCAGATCGCGAGATGCGGCGGTAAACATATCTGCGGTATTTTCATCTTCAACTTCATCGATAGCTTTACGAATATCATTTGCAACAACAGCATATCGTTCAGCTAATGCTTTTAAATGGTCTTGTACAGAATGAATATCCAATGGATAAGCTTCTAATGATGTAAACTTATTGACTTGTTGTGATGTTCCTGTGGCGATGCCACCTAGCTGAACCGCACGCTCAGCGAATTCATCCAAGTGCCCAATGATGCTATCTCTAAAGCCATCTAACATCTCATGCACTGCGATAAAGTTGCGACCGCGCATGTTCCAATGTGCTTGTTTAGTGATTAAAGAGAGATCGGTGAAATGGATAACCATCATGTTTAAGATACCGATGGTTTCTAATTTTACACTATCTTCAATATCATTACGGGTATATAAAAGTTCAGTTGAAGAGGTTTTAAATAATTTTGCAGTATTCATAGAATTTCCTCTCTTAAATATAATTAACTCAATTGTCTTGTCTGCTTATAAATATAGAGTGTAAAGCTAAGAATGTCATAAAGTAATAATCTATTACTTTAATAGGCAGGACGATGATATTTTTTTTGGGCGTTTATTTAGATTTTACCAATCGAATCTATCGATGTGACATTTCAAATAAATGAAGATTACCTTACAAGATAATGAAATAAAAAATGAACAAAGAAAAAAAGCTAATAGAATTGCCTATTAGCCTTTAATAAAAGTGAAGATGACGTAATTATTTACGATACTTTTTCAATCTTTGATTTGGGTACCGAAGTGGATGTTGAGCCAATAGACGCGCATACAATACACAACAGCGCTAACCATTGTGTCATCGTTAAATGTTCTTGTAGGAAGACAATGCCTAAAAATGCTCCCATGCAAGGCTCTAGACTCATTAGAGTACCGAAGGTTTTTGCGGGCAGCTTGGTTAACGCTATCATCTCTAATGTATACGGAAATGCGGTAGACAAAATAGCAACCCCTAAAGCCAAAGGTAGAATGGCTGGGTCAAACATCGCTTCAACCCCGGTTTGCATTAATCCAATCGGGAAGAAAATCAGCGCAGAAATCAACGAACCCACAGCAACCGTTGCGGCACCATAACCTGCGCCAGCGCGTTGACCAAAGATAATATAAATCGCCCAGCAGACACCGGCACCTAAAGCATAAGCGGCACCAACGAGATCGAGAGAGTCAATGTTATTGCCAATAGGCAGTAAGAATAGCAACCCAGCAATGACAAGCCCAATCCATAAAAAATCAATAGGGCGGCGAGAAGAGAACATCGCAACGGCTAATGGGCCCGTAAACTCAAGTGCGACCGCAATTCCTAAAGGGATACGCTCAAGCGCTAAATAAAACAGGTAGTTCATGGTTCCGAGAGATAAACCATAAGCAAGCAGTGGTCCCAGAGAGCTTTTTCTAAAATTTAAACGCCATGGTTTAAAGATCACACACAAAATAATCGTGGCAAGCAACAAACGTAAACCGGTAACACCTGGTGCGCCGATAAGTGGGAACAATGTTTTAGCTAAAGAGGCACCACTTTGGATTGACATCATTGCCAGTAATAGCAAGCCTATCGGTAATAGCGGAAAAGCACTCTTTTTAGTATCGGCAGACATGAATAAAAAACCTCAAAAAACGTTAGGAACGTCGATAAAACCCACACGGTATATACAGATAAAATGGGTAAATCTAAATAATAATGGTGGTTTGTTGGGATATTTACCCTAAGCCAGCAAATTGGCGTGAATTATCTCACAGAATTCATGCAGATTATATTGCTTTGTTGAGAGCGAAAAATTCATCATATTATTTAATATTGGATAACGACTAAAAATAAAATATTGTGAGTTGAGCTTCTTTGAGGGTACCGTATAATTTTGCGCTTACAAGAATGATAATAGGAATGAAAATAGAACATGAAAAAAATTAAAAGCGTCGCGGTTTATTGTGGTTCAAGCATGGGGACGAATGAAATTTATCAAAAACAAGCCATTGAGTTTGCAAAAGAGCTGGTAAAGCGTGATATCGCTTTAGTCTACGGTGGTGCGAGTGTTGGGCTGATGGGAACCGTTGCCGATACGGTATTATCTTTAGGCGGCAAGGCTATTGGTGTGATCCCATCCCTGCTTGAAGAGCGTGAAATCTCGCATAAAAATCTGACCGAACTGTACAAAGTTGACACCATGCATCAGCGCAAAAGCAAAATGATTGAACTTGCTGATGGTTTTGTCGCAATGCCTGGTGGATACGGCACTTTAGAAGAATACAGCGAAGTGTTCACATGGAGTCAAATTGGTTTACATACTAAGCCTTGCGGATTATTCAATATTAATAATTACTGGCAGCCTCTGATTGATATGACCAATAAAATGGCGGATGAGGGCTTTTTACATGAAAAATATCGTCATATGGCGATTGTGGAATCATCCCCAGCCAGTTTATTAGATCAATTTGAAACGTATATTGCACCACCAGTGAAAACTTACGACTAACTTATTCGGGTAGCTTTATGATCAGAAAAGCAAAAAAAGAGGATTTATCAGCAATTCTTGCGCTCTACCAAATTTTATTTGCCGAGATGGCTAAGTTTGATCGTGAAAGGTTACAAGCCGCGGAACAATCGAGTGAGTTTGTTGAAAATGCCATTGAGGATAATAAGTTTCATCTTTTAGTGGTTGATCATGAAGGTGAAATCAAAGGTTTTTGTATTGCTCAAAAACAAACGGCAGATCCTTATAGTTGCATTGTGCCAAGGGATTTCGGTTATATTTTTGATTTGGTCATCTCTCCCGACTTTCGAGGTGAAAAAGCAGGTAAACAGCTCTTAGATGGAATGAAAGAGTGGGCTAAGTTGCAGAAATTTAGTCACTTAGAACTTTCAGTATTAGCGCAAAACCACCAAGCTATTAAGTTTTATGAGCGCGAAGGATTAGCCGAAGTATCCCGTACCATGGGGATCGCGTTGTAAATTTTAAGCTCTCCGTTATTGGGGAGCTTTTTATAGTATTAGCCCCCAAGGTATCATGAACAAATCATATCTTTTTCAGAAAAAGCGGCTCAAAAATCAGCACAAGATCTAAACGCGGGATTATGGCATAATGCGCGGCTATTTATTCTTATCAGACTTCAAGTCGGCGAGATAAGGGCAATTACGCCAATCTCGGGGCGACTCTACAAAGATCAATTTAAGGCATCGCAGTGTTAACAACCAACAATATCACTATGCAGTTTGGCAGTAAGCCGCTGTTTGAAAACATCTCAGTTAAATTCGGTACCGGTAACCGCTACGGTCTGATCGGTGCGAATGGTGCGGGTAAATCCACATTTATGAAAATTCTGGGTGGTGACTTAACGCCAACCGCAGGGAATGTGAGCACCACGGATCCTAACGAGCGTTTAGGTAAATTACGCCAAGACCAGTTTGCATTCGAAGAGTTTACTGTTCTCGATACCGTTATCATGGGACATGCTGAGCTTTGGGATGTAAAGCAAGAGCGTGACAGAATTTATGCGATGCCAGAAATGAGTGAAGAAGATGGCTATCGCGTTGCAGATCTTGAAGTGGCTTACGGTGAAATGGATGGCTATAGCGCGGAAGCGCGTGCGGGTGAGCTGCTATTAGGCGTCGGTATTCCGGTTGAGCAACATTATGGTCCAATGAGCGAAGTCGCGCCGGGTTGGAAACTGCGTGTGCTATTGGCTCAGGCATTATTTGCTGATCCAGATATTCTGTTACTTGATGAACCGACGAACAACTTGGATATCGATACCATCCGTTGGTTAGAACAAGTGCTGAATGACCGTAACTGCACCATGGTTATCATTTCCCATGATAGACACTTCTTGAATACCGTTTGTACGCACATGGCGGATTTAGATTACGGTGAGCTGCGTTTATTCCCGGGTAACTACGATGAGTATATGATTGCGGCAACCCAAGCGAGAGAGCGTCTGTTATCTGATAACGCCAAGAAAAAAGCGCAAATTGCTGAGTTACAATCTTTCGTTAGCCGTTTCAGCGCTAACGCATCAAAATCTAAACAAGCGACTTCTCGTGCTCGTCAAATTGATAAAATTCAATTAGATGAAGTTAAAGCCTCTAGTCGTCAAAACCCATTCATTCGTTTTGAACAAGAGAAAAAACTGTTCCGTAATGCTTTAGAATTAGAAGCGGTCACTAACGGTTACGATCAAGGTCCTCTGTTTAAAAACGTGAACCTATTAATGGAAGTGGGTGAGAAAATGGCGGTTATCGGTGCTAACGGTATCGGTAAAACCACATTCTTAAAAACCTTAGTCGGTGAGCAACCTGCGACAAGCGGAATCGTCAAATGGTCTGAAAACCATAACATTGGTTATTATGCGCAAGACCACGCAGAAGACTTCGATACTGACCTGAACGTGTTTGACTGGATGAGCCAGTGGAAAAGTGAAGGGGATGATGAGCAAGCGGTTCGCAGTATTTTAGGTCGCTTACTATTCTCTCAAGACGATATTAAGAAAAAAGTGTCGGTCTTATCAGGTGGTGAGCAGGGTCGTATGTTATTTGGTAAGTTGATGATGCAACAGCCAAATATTTTGATTATGGATGAACCGACCAACCACTTAGATATGGAATCCATTGAATCATTGAACTTAGCATTGGAAATGTATCAAGGAACGCTGATTTTCGTTTCCCATGACCGTGAGTTTGTGAGTTCACTGGCAACTCGTATTCTTGAGATTAAAGAAGATAAAGTGATTGATTTTAAAGGTACTTATGACGAGTACCTGAAAAGCCAAGGTGTTGTTATCTAATCTTGTTTGAATAAAAAAATAGCCCCGCTGGTGTGATACCCGAGGGGCTATTTTTATTTAGCTGTTCAAAATGGCAGAACAGCCTCAAAATTAGTTTTTCTTCACAAACTCAGATTTCAGTTTCATTTGACCGAAACCATCGATTTTACAATCGATATTGTGATCGCCTTCCACTAAACGGATACCTTTAACGCGGGTACCTATTTTCAGCATTGAAGAACTACCTTTCACTTTAAGATCTTTGATTACGGTAACAGTATCGCCATCAGCTAATAAGTTGCCATTAGCATCTTTTACGATGAGTTCATCAATGTCAGTAACTGGCTCAGCATCATTCCATTCGTGCGCGCACTCAGGGCAGATGTACATATCGTTGTCAGTATAGGTATATTCAGACTGACATTTTGGGCAAGGAGGTAATGACATATTTATATTCTCAGTAATGACTGACACAGTCATAGTTCAAATCAGTAGGGATAACGAGGTTCCCCGAAAGGGGGATAGTATAAGACCAAAGACAAGATAAATGAATTTTTAGGAATATTCCTAATTTTGTATCTTAAAAAATGGCGAGACTTAGCTCGCCATGAAGAATCTTAGGAGCAAACCTCACAATGAGGGTCTTTATTGAGTTTAAATTGGCGAAAATCCAGCGTCATCGCATCAAATAACAGCACTTTTCCAACATTGACTTTGCCGTACTGGGCTAGCAATTTGATGGTTTCCATCGCTTCTAATGTGCCAATTGTCCCCACCAGCGGCGCCATGACGCCAGCCTCTACACATGTCAGGCTATTTTCTCCAAACAGTCGGCTTAGGCAGTGATAGCAGGGCATTCCTTCTTCATAGGTAAATACGGAAAGTTGCCCTTCCATACGAATTGCAGCACCCGAAACAAAAGGAATTTTGTGTTTAAAGCAGAGGCGATTAAGCTGCTCGCGAATGGAAACATTATCCGTGCAATCTAAGATTACATGATGCTGTTGAACTAATTGTTCTAGCTCAGGATCATCCAATTGCGCGTTAACAGTATCAATCTGGATATGAGGATTGATGGCCGCTAGCTGCGCTTTTGCTGAATCTACTTTAGGTTCACCGATAGTCGCGTCGCGGTGCAGGGTTTGGCGCTGCAAATTTGATAGGGAAACCGTATCAAAATCTACGAGGGTTAAATAACCGACACCCGCGGCGGCGAGGTATTGTGTCGCCGCGCAGCCAAGTCCACCAAGCCCAACGACCAAGGCTTTACCTGCCTTCAGCTTTTCCTGCCCGTCAAAATCGAAGCCGCGTAAGATAATTTGGCGGTTATAACGTAGCATTTCCTGATCAGTCAGTTCTTGCACAGTCTTACTCACTTTTTAATAAGTAATTGAACATTTCCACATCAACCATTTCACCTGCCGCCACTTTTCCACGCTCACGTTCTAATACAATAAAGCAGTTTGCTTGGCTAAAAGAACTGAAGACATGTGAGCCTTGGTGCCCTGTAGTCGCCACTTGTAGCTGACCTTGTTCATTGACGCTTAAAATGCCTCGTTGGAAATCAAGGCGTCCAGGTGATTTTTTCAGTGGTGTAGTGACAGGAACTTTGAAGCGGACAGGGGCTTTCCATTGGCTATGGCCGCTGAGGCGAGCAATTAATGGCTGAACTAATTGATAGAAAGTCAGCGCGGCAGAGACAGGGTTACCTGGTAAGCCACAGAACCACGCGGAACTTAGCTTGCCAAATGCGAAAGGTTTACCTGGCTTGATAGCTAATTTCCAAAATCCAATCTCACCCAGTTCATCCAAAATTTGTTTGGTGTAATCCGCTTCGCCGACAGAGACGCCGCCGCTGCTGATGACTAAATCAGCACATTGGTTAGCTTCAATAAAGGTTTGCTTGAGTTTTTCTGGTGAGTCGGGGATAACGCCAAAATCCAGCACTTCGCAATTGAGTTTTTCTAACATTAAGCGAACGGCAAAACGGTTTGTGTCATAAATTTGCCCCTCAGCCAGAGGTTCGCCTACTGCTTGAAGCTCATCACCGGTTGAGAACACGGCAACTTTCAAACGGCGCTGGACTGTCACATTCGCAATTCCAAGAGACGCTATCAATGGTAGCTGTGTGGTGGAGAGTAAGGTTCCGGCAGGGAATACCGCACTACCTTGGGCAATATCTTCACCAGCTTTACGGATATTGTTTCCTTGCTTGAAGCTTTCCGTAAAAATAATTCCTTGATCAGTTTGTTCTGTGGCTTCTTGCATGACAACGGTATCAACACCTTCAGGAATAGGCGCTCCCGTCATGATCCTTACACAGCTACCTGCGGGTAATTTTCCTTCCATTGGGTTGCCAGCAAAGGATTTTCCAGCGACGGGCATCGGGGTTTTTCCATCCCAATCAGCAAAGCGAAAACCATAACCATCCATCGCTGAGTTATCAAACGGCGGGACATTAATGGGAGAAATGAGGTCTTCGGCAATAATACGTTGGGCAGACTCAGTTAGTGGAATGATTTCAGTGCTTGTGACAGTTGCGGTGTTTGAAAGTAATTTTTCTAATGCAAGCTCTAGTGAAATCAAACCGTTAGTATGACACTGGTCCATAAATCGTTACCCCTTAATCTTGTTATTGGCCTTCGAGGCTTAAAATAAATTGTTGGCGGTATTATGTCAGATATAGCGCATTGGGTGAATGAATAGAAATTGATTACTGATAGCTTTTGGGTGGATAGTTTGTCTCATTTGGGTCACATATTGCGTTGTTTTAATGAATCCGTTATCGAAGAACACGATTTTTGCTAAAACAGAGCTACCAAAAAGGCTAAAATAAAGGGTGTTATTAATCGCATTTAAATAATGAAATAGTTATTTAAATGGCAAGGAGTATTCTGGATCGAGTCGCGCGATAACCTGCAAATATTTCATGCTGTTGATAGATGTATTACTGGATTATCTGCACTTGCTGCTTTAGAGTACCGCGCACACCTGCATTTTTATAAAAATAGCGTTATACCATCTGTGGAGGATCCTATGTCATCTCTGAGTAAAGAGGCCGAATTAGTTCATGCTGCTTTGGAAGCAAGAGGGCTTGAAACCCCGTTACGTATTCAACCAAAATCCGGTGAGGATCGTAAGCAACTGATTGAAGGACATATGACCGAAATTATGAAGTTGCTGAACTTAGATTTAACCGATGATAGCTTAGCGGATACCCCGCGCCGTATCGCAAAAATGTATGTGGATGAGATTTTTTCGGGCCTTGACTATGCAAACTTCCCAAAAATCACATTAATTGAAAATAAAATGAATGTTGATGAAATGGTTACTGTGCGTGATATTACTCTGACCAGTACTTGTGAACACCACTTTGTGACGATCGATGGTAAAGCGATTGTGGCATACATCCCTAAAGATAAAGTGATTGGTTTATCGAAAATCAACCGTATTGTGCAGTTTTTCTCACAGCGCCCACAAGTTCAAGAACGTTTAACTCAGCAAATTTTAGTAGCTCTGCAAACGTTATTAGGCACTATGAATGTCGCGGTTTCTATTGATGCAGTTCATTACTGTGTGAAAGCTCGTGGTATACGTGATGCAACCAGTGCAACAACCACCACATCATTGGGTGGGCTGTTCAAGTCTAGCCAAAATACACGTCAAGAATTCTTACGTGCGGTTCGCCATCTCTAATTTATGACCTCAACCGTTTCAGTTGCCCCTAAAAGCCGTATCGGGCAACTTGATACAGTACGTGGCATTGCTATCCTCGGTATTTTATTACTGAATATCTTTGGATTTGCTTTACCACAAGCGGCCTATCTTAATCCCTATTACACCCCCGAAGTATCATCCTCTGATGCGGCGGTTTGGGTGTTTTTTAATCTTTTCTTTCAAGGGAAGTTTCTGGGAATTTTTTCCTTACTTTTTGGTGCCACATTAGGCTTGCTAAGTTATCGCTCAATATTATGGCAACGTAGCCGACTGATTGTTTTAGCGATTATTGGCTTGATTCATGGAATTGGTTTTTGGGATGGGGATATTCTTCTCGCCTATTCCTTGACGGGGCTGGTTGTGATAATGGTGTTGCCACACTATGCGGCTTCCACATTATTCAAAATTGCCATTTCTATCTATTTGATTGGTTTGATTATTTTATTTGCCATCGGCAGTAATGTGGTGGATACCAGTTTTTGGCAGATCACTGCAGACCAAGCGTTTCTTGATGCTTGGCAACATCGCATTGGTGGAATGACGGGGATCGCATATCGCACAGGTGAAGTGGCGATGATGGTTGAGTTATTGGTTATTCAGTATGGCTGGCAACTGGTTGCGATGATGATCCTAGGGGCGTTGCTACTGAAAAATGGTTGGCTAAAAGGGCAGTTTACTGAGCAGCATTATCGTCGAATGGCCATTGTATTAATCCTCCCCACCGTAGCTATCCAGTCAGTGGCTCTGTATGTTCAAAGCCTTTTTGGTTGGCGTTATTTTGATACCTCGATTGTTGGCTATATCATTAATGAGCTATCGGTGCCGTTTCAGTCTTTGGGCTATATTGCGCTAGTTTATGGTTTTTGGGGGATATTTAGCCGAAGTGTGCTCGCGAAAGCCTTGCAAAATGTGGGGCGGATGGCGTTGAGTAATTACTTACTTCAAACACTGATTTGTACCACTATTTTTTATCATTTGGGTTACTTTTATCAGTTTACCCGAGTGGAGTTGTTAGCGTTCATTCCACCCATTTGGTGTGCTAACTTGCTGTTTTCTTATTGCTGGTTGCGCTTCTTTGAGCAAGGGCCAGTGGAATGGTGTTGGCGACAACTGACAGATAAACTTTTTTATCTTTTAAATCGACATTCACCATCTGAACATTAATTGAGTTTATTCAGTTCATCAGGGGTAACTGCTGGATAGCCCTTTGTGCCATCAGGCATTTTTATTGGAGCAGGAATGGATTCTTGTTCCCCTAAAAATTTAGGTTCACGCTGGAGAATATAGAGATCAGCTAGCGCACCTAAGCGGGCAAACACTTCACGTATCCGCACTTTAAACATGCCTTCCGGCGTAGGTACCGCTAAACATTGGGCATCAATCCCTTTGTGCTTAGCAATGAATAGCGCTCTTTCGCAATGAAAACGCTGGGTGATAATGGTGAAGTTATCGGTATCGAACACTTTTTTCGTACGAACTACGGAGTCTAAGGTTCTAAAACCTGCAAAGTCGAGCACGATTTTTGAGGCGGGAACGCCCGCTTTGATGAGATCTTTACGCATGGCGATAGGCTCATTGTAATTGTGTGCGCCGTTGTCACCGCTCAGGAGTAAATATTTTACTTTACCGCTATGATAGGCATCCGCAGCGCCTTTAATTCGATATGTGTAATAGAGGTTAGTGGCTCCGGAGGCGTAATATTTAGATGTGCCGAGAACCATCCCAACATCGCGGGCAGGCAGTTGCTCTACATCTTCATAGATATAGGGTGCAGTTTCCCAACTGATCCAGCGGTCGAGTAAAATAACAGTGGCGAAAGCTATCCCTGCCAGTATTAATAGACCATAAAGCAGACGTTTCCTCATGTCCTCGCCTTGAATAATTAATGCCTATAATAATTAGTGCTAACAATTAATAGGCTACTTGACTTAATTTCGTGACGCAAGTCGCGTAACGTAAAATCGTGTCAATATGGCATCGAATTGAAAAACAATAAGATGCCGTATGTTGGTTTATTCGTTCGGTAGTCCACCAAAACAGAGTAATGGACTGATGGTGTTTCTATCGACGGATTTTTGTTTATCAACCACATAAAATGATTTTGGGTAAGTGATCACCCAAACGTTATCAGTTTCAGCAATCCCTTGAATATATTCACCATTGGTTGGGACCGGCAGAACATTTTGGATATTCAATGTCTTGAGGCTGGTGGAGACCAGTGGAACCTGGGCTTCACTAGGGTATTGTGGCAAATAGTAAGCTTGGGTTAACGCCGTATTGATGCCATATCGACCATACTGTATATCGCTATTATTTCCACACCAATGATATTCTGTGATAGGCGAGGCTGGTGCTGTGACATGAGCGAGAATAAAGCGGGTATCTGTCACCATCCAGATGGATTGGCTATCTGGTGTGAAATAAAATTCTCTAACAGAATCATAATAATTCTCTACCGTAAACCAAGGTTTTGCACTAAATGTAAGTGTTTGAGTATCTAACAGATAGGCAGCTTGGGTGACATTATCATACAGCGCTAGATGTTTTTCATCGGGGGACAGTGCTGCTGGCATCTGAACGCCGAAAGCACCTTGATACTCTTGGCTATCAGGGAAGGTAAGCTTTTTCTCGACGGTATTATTTGAAAGGTTAATCACCGCGATACTGTTTTCTACACCGCTTGTGACAAATGCACGTGGGCTATTTTTCATCACATAAATTTGGCGAGGGAAAAAGCTAGTTTCAATATTGGCCTCTACTTTTTGCGCGTCGATATCAATCACACTCACGCTGTTTGGTTGAAGCGAAGCAACATACAGTTTCTTTCCATCGTTACTAAGTGCTGCGCCATAGGCACCCATTCCACGGCAGCGATTAGAGCTACAGCCTGTTTCATTTTTGGGTAATGGAAGCTGAATAGTAAACAGCAATTTCCAATCATCTTTGGCTGAAGAGTAAGCGCTAACTAGGTTGGCTTCTTCGTCTGTGATAAAGATCCTCTGGTGGGCATCATCACTGAGAATAAAGCTCGGTTCAATTAATTCAGGGGCTTGAATTTGAATACCAGCAACTTGCTCTTCAGATTGTGTGGCGGGGAGTGATGCAAGCTCCTCTTTAGCAGCCTTTTCCATTACTCGCTTAGCTTGCTCTGCTTTGGCTGAATTAAGCTCTTTATCTAGCTCTTGAAAGATGAACTCACGCTCAGCAACAAGATCTTCATCAGTCGAAAATGATTGCTGGTGGATAACGAATGCTAAAATTCCTCCCATGATTAACACAACGAGTAAATCTAACACGTACTTTTTGGCAGGAATGAGAACGAAAGCAAAGCCAATTACGGCACCTGCAAGCGCGCCACCAATATGAGCAGCATTATCCACCCCCGATTGCATCCCGTTAATTAAGGTTAATGCAATCATGGCAATAATATTGTAGAGAGGGCGCTTAAGGGTATCGCGAGCGTCTTTAGTGAGGTCTGGGTTATTGAGCTGTTTTAAGAGTTCAATCACTGATGCAGCGGCGAGACCCATAATCGCCCCAGACGCGCCCAAGCTGATAGTAATATAGACGGTATTATCATTCTGTAGCAGGCTGCTCCATGACATTATGTCAAAGCGACGCATTGCGCTGTTTAAGGCTTCTTGGTATTGCCAAGCTGCACTGACAAACGACCCTACAATCCCTGCAAATAGATAGATTGCAAGATAACGAAATTTGCCAAAAGCGCGTTCACATTCAATACCAATTACCAGTAAGGCAAGGGTATTTAGCCCTAAATGTAACCATCCGGAATGTAGCACTATGCTAATAGGATAACGCCACCAATCACCGGTGAGAGAAAGCTGATAGACGCTTGCTCCGAAGAGCAACAAATTGTATTCCTGAGATTCAAGTGGTGCAGCAAAGTTAAGCTGATAAAAATAGACACCAATATTAAGAATCGCAATAAGCAGTGTGAGTGCTATCGCCCATAGGGAAAACTTGCGAATATTTTTTTGGGGCGCAGATTCAGGCGGCGTTGATTCAGGTATGGTTGGCTCTGACATGAGCGAGTCCTATGTAAACCGGTTATGTTTGCATCTTAAATAACTCTGGCGGCTATCTCAATCGCAAGTTATAGAAACGGGATACTTTCAGACAATGTTGAAATATAGAAAACAGAGAAAATAAAAAAAGAGCACCGAAGTGCTCTTTAATTTAGTAATTACAATTAGTTAGAATGAAGTTCGTTTATAGACACGATATTCTGGTTTCCAGAAATTGTGCTCAATAGCTTCATCTAATGCGCTATCTGATGTCATGGTCGCCACGCCTTGAACTTGCGCTTCTTTAGCCACTTGTTTTGCTATCACGCGGGAAACATCTTGGATCTCGGATAACAGTGGTAACAGTGGACCTTCACCCTTTTGTGCCAGTGGTGAGCAGCTTGCTAACGCACGGCTTGCTGCCATCAACATGCCATCAGTCACACGTTTTGCACCGGATGCAATCACGCCTAAACCAATACCAGGGAAGATATAGGAGTTGTTGCATTGCGCGATAGCAAAGATTTTGTCTTTATAAGCCACCGGTGGGAATGGACTACCTGTTGCCACTAATGCCTGACCTTCAGTCCAGTTGATAATATCTTCTGGACGCGCTTCAACACGGGATGTCGGGTTAGATAATGGCATCACGATTGGGCGAGGGCAGTGCTTGTGCATCTCTTTGATGATTTCTTCGGTGAATAAACCCGCTTGACCAGAAACACCAATCAGTACTGTTGGCTTCGCATTACGCACAACATCTAACAGTGAAATAGAGTCACTGTTGACATCCCAATCTTGCAAGTTAGCGCTGTTTTGCGTCAATTTGCTTTGGAAATCCAGCAAGTTTGGCAGTTTGTCTGTCAGTAATCCGAAGCGGTCAACCATGTAGATGCGTGCACGCGCTTCTTCATCGCTCAAACCTTCAGATTTCATTTGGGCAATAATTTGCTCTGCAATACCACATCCCGCAGAGCCTGCGCCCAAGAATGTGACGCGTTGGTCGCTCAATTTGCTACCCGCCGCATGGCTGGCGGCAATTAAGCTACCAAGAGTAACGGAAGCGGTGCCTTGGATATCATCGTTAAAGCAGCATAGTTCATCGCGATAACGGTTTAGTAATGGCATCGCATTTTTCTGTGCAAAGTCTTCAAATTGCAGCAGCACATTTGGCCAGCGGCGTTTTACAGCTTGGATAAATTCTTCAAGGAATTCATCATACTCTTCGCCAGTAATACGCGGATGACGCCAGCCCATGTACAGTGGGTCATTCAGGCGTTGTGGGTTATTAGTACCAACATCAATAACAACTGGCAAGGTATACGCAGGGCTAATACCACCACAGGCGGTATACAGGGATAATTTACCAATTGGAATACCCATGCCGCCAATACCTTGGTCACCTAAACCAAGAATACGCTCGCCATCTGTTACAACGATAACTTTTACGTTTTGTTTAGTGGCGTTTTGCAGCATGTCATCGATGTATTCACGGTTTGGATAAGAGATAAACAAACCACGCGCACGGCGATAGATATCAGAGAAATGTTCGCAAGCCTCACCCACTGTTGGGGTGTAAATGAGTGGCATCACTTCGGTTAAGTGTGCATCAATCAGGCGATAAAATAGGGTTTCGTTGGTGTCTTGAATATTACGCAGGTAAATATGCTTATCAATATCTGTTTTAAAATCAATTAATTGGCGATAAGCACGTTCAACTTGTTCTTCAATAGTTTCAACTTGTTCAGGCAGTAGGCCATACAGGTTGAAATTAGCGCGTTCTTCTTCTGTAAAGGCGCTTCCTTTATTCAGTAAAGGAAATTCGAGTAAGATTGGACCAGCATAAGGAATGTATAGGGGACGTTTTGTTTCGTGTTCATGTTCCATGAAATATCACTCTTCGGACGATTAGTAAGCAACTGTCAGGTTAGATCCTAAGCTAAACAAAAAATATGTACAGTAAATAATGCTACAAAACAGTTAAATTTTTTACTGAATATTATGCGTTATATGATAAGGAAATTATCTACAGAAGGGAATTTTAGACGAGGTTTGTTTTACTATTACAACGAATGGATCACGCTTATTTAAGTTCGCCGATGCTTTTATCACGATATCAATCTTTTCAACGCAGTATGTCATTTTTTATAGGTTAAATTAATTTAACTGTTCAGTAGAAAATCAGTGCTTATGGTGCAGTAAGTCGGTAGATGCTGATCCTGCTAAATATATTTTTATATATCATATATTGCCGCATGTTTTTAATTCATTTAGTTTTAATTTTCTTTTTATAAAACTATAAGATTGGTGGCTTTTATGATAAGGAATTTCACGTTAATTATTTTTATGCTCTTTCTATGTGCTTGTCATGGTTCAAATGATGTAAATAAAAACAATATTATTGAAAATAGTAATTCCTATGGCGAATATCAAAATAAAGAGCCTTCAAGGTTTCTTATTGCATTACAATTTATGTATCTTGCTGAATTTAAGAAAAGTTCAAGTTTAATGAAAAATTATGATTACAAAAAACAGGATTATAGAAAGATTGTTCATAGTTTTATTATTTTAAATAAGAAATGTTTTGATGAAGGAATTGATTATAAAGAAGCAAGTAAACTTTACTATGATTCACTGGATAGGTCTAACATATCTCATGATGCATGGTTTTTTAGTCATATTTTTAATGCGTTAGATGAGAAAGATAGTGAGGTAATATGGAAAGGATATTTATATGCAATAAATAAAGGCGGGAGAAATGAAGAAACAGCAGTATTAATGAAAATATGGTATTCAATGATTAGAGAAGCGACAAATTCATCATCAGAGAAACAAAAGGAAAGTATAGCTTGGTTATCTATAGTGAGAAAAATGCCAGTGATGAATAGTATCGAAAACACAATTAGTGAGATATGGACTAACGCTGTTCTTGCTAACATTATGGAGGGAGACTAGTGGGGGTAATATGGCATCAAAATAAAAAATTATTGTTATGTTTTATTTTGTTATTTTTCTCCTTTCAATCTATAGGTTCGGAGCCTAAGAAAGATAGTGTATCTATTTTTAACATAATTATACTTGAATATATAAGAGTGACTATGGATGAATATAAACAACCATTGTCAAAAGAAAAAATGGATAAAGTCCATTATGAATCTGCATTGGCATATGCGAATTACTTAAAGTCTTGGTTTGAATTAAATAAAGGTGTAGAGGTTAGAACGGAAAGAATTAATTTTAACGAGGCTAAAATTATCAATGAAAATGGATTTAAAGCAGCGAATTTACCCTGCGATGCATGGTTTTTTGCTGATATTTA
This sequence comes from Providencia sp. wls1922, assembly GCF_009706505.1. Classification (NCBI taxonomy): domain Bacteria; kingdom Pseudomonadati; phylum Pseudomonadota; class Gammaproteobacteria; order Enterobacterales; family Morganellaceae; genus Providencia; species Providencia sp. wls1922. The sequence goes on from NZ_WLUG01000045.1 coordinate 20,375, forward strand.
TGATGTTTTTGATGAAAATGAACGAAACAAATTTTGGAGGGAAATGAACGCTAATTCCGAAAGGGAATCCGAGGAGAAAATATTTGTTGATTTGTGGTTTAAAATGAAGGCTGAGGCAGAAAGCACTTCAATTGAAAAACGTAAAAAAAGCCAGCGATGGTTAAAGAGAATGAGGAAAATTCCCCTAGTTATTGAAATTGAGAAAACCATGACGATGGTTGAAGATAGTTTTCGTTATAAAAAATAAGTTTTTGAAAAATTTGGAGGCGTAATATGCCAATAAAATTTATTTTTTCTATATTTATCTTGTTAATTTCAACTTCATCGATGGCAGATAATCGTCCCGGTTTTGTTTGTGGGCGGTTTAACGATACAGTCATTGAAGTGCCTAGCAACTATGTCTACTCCTTCGCGGAATATGAAGGTTATAGTTATTTCGATCCAAGATTCTTAGAAAATAAAAAAGGTTGCGATGCAAATTTTCGAGTTTTGCCATTAATAATGAGCTGGCCTGAAATGAAGCCTTTTAATAAAAATGGAAATGAAAAAAATAAAAAACTTAGATTTTCTATAGAACCACTCGATGGTGATCCTAAAAGTTATCTTGAATATAAAAGGTATCTATATATTGATAGTGGTGAAGGAAAATATAAGGGGGATGTCTCATACAGTGAAGAATTAAAGCTTTATTTTAATGAGGTCATATTTAGATTCAATAATAAGCATAATCACTTTAAGGAATATAAAAGAGGTTATTATTGGGGGAGGGGTAAAGAGTCGATTAATATTTTATTTGACTGTGCATGGATACCTGGTGATGGTGTTTATAGTCGATGCGATGCGGTTTATTTGATTCCTGAAATTGGTGTTAAAATTAAATTATTAATAAATTATAAAGATTTAAATGTGTGGAATGAAATAATGGGTGATGTAAATAAATTTATTTATAAATATATAAAATTATAAGGTGTTAGATATGAAAAATAAACATTATAGACAAGGGTATCTTAGATTAACAAAAAGAGAAGCAGTAAAGGCACATAAAATTTTAACTCTAAGCTGAAAGCCAGAACTAATGTATGAATATTTAGCGAGTAAGGGGGATCGGTATGCAGTTCTAGCAAATAGTGTTGTTAAAGGTGACTCTTTTTCAGGTAAATTTGCATTAAACTACTTAGAAGAGATCATGATTGAAAAAGGCATTGTAGTTAGTCGAGAGAAGTTCGAAGAAATACGTTTTGATATGGCTTTTTTTTATTCATATACACTTCAAAATAGATTTACGGATGGCGTTACCGAGATATATGGAGATATAAATCATGAAGAAGTGATGTGGTTCCATGAGTTCGTTTTTGATATGCATAAGTTACCTGCGGAAGCGTGGACCTTGCAGCCTGTTTTTAATGTCATGCCAGGCTATGAAAATAAAGAGAGATACTAGCAAAAGGTATTGAATGCTGTAGGTGAGCCAGATAGGGAAATAGAGTTAAGCTTAAGTACTATGAATATTATGTATGAAGGTTTGTATGATGCGACTGAAAGTGAAAAATCCGAAATTCATAGTTGGATTAGAAGAGTAATAGATATAGACAATGCCATTGATGGTGTCGTGATAAGTTTGAAAAATACGTATGGATTCTTTGTATCACCTACATTAGAAGTCGATCTGGATGATGCTCAAGCACTTGTGTATGAAACGGGAAATCCATTAATTGATAGAGGAACAAATCGATTATCATTTTGGGATCTACCACCTCAGAGTCGTTATGAATATTATTTACAACCTGATTGGGTTGGTCAGACAGAGTTTGAACACTTTGATCGCCTTTCTGAATATTACCTTGAACGCCCCGCCTATATATTGCCAGAAACCGGATTATTTAATTCCCCATCTGCCAATTACAGCCCCAATGTTAATAAACATAGTGCCATGATAGATGATGTTATTGGCAACATTCCTTTTGCTGGCTATTCCAATAATCATGCACCAATTGAAATAACGGCTTCAGAACACCGAGGATACCCAGTGAGTGTATATAGACCAAATGATTTTCAAATAGGTGAATGCCAGATGGATCGAACCGTTGATAACTTAAGAGACCACATGTCCTTTATAAATCACTCATCAAGTTCGTTCGATAGGGACTTTAGAATACCGCAAGCACCAAGTATGCCTGAATTTAACTACAGTGGTGGCTATAGCAGCCCATCATCCAGATTCTCATTTTAATATTATTAACACTCAATAACGTTTTAATAAAAAACGGCGGTTATTGAAGTTGATAAACTCACAATAACCACCGTCTTAATTTTGAATATTTAATTTGTTTTCAATTAAATATGGTTTAAATGAAATAACGTTTAAATGGACTCATCCAAATAAATGCGTTCCACTTTTGGGCAACCTAACGCGTGCAAGGTATTTTCTGTTGTACACCACTGCTGTACCGTTGCATCTTGTTTTTCCACTAACACAGCTTGTTCGATGGCATGAATATCTTTACCCGCTAAATTCACCATAATTAGCGCAGCTTGTAATGGTGGTAAGCTTGGGTTGAACGCAGCATTTTCAGCGTAACGACCTGTAAACAGAGAGCCATCTTTTAACTGCACAGCAATACCGGAGTGAGATTCGCTGTATGGTGCGTGAGATTGGTTCGCAGCTTCAATCGCAGCAGATAACAATCTATCGCGACTTTGGTTTTGATAACCATGGTTAACATTGTCGAGCAGCAATGTGGTGATATTCAGATCCGATGGACCGAATGAATCAGGTAAATAATCATGAAGTGTAGCTGCTTGGCGTTTTGGTAAATGCACCATGATCTTACCGCCTTCACGCAGCTCATTCATAAACTGTCGGCAGTGACCGCAAGGCGTGTAGTTGACGGTAATAGAGGTTAATTGCTTTTCGCCTTTTAGCCACGCATGGGTAATGGCACATTGTTCAGCATGGATAGTTTGACCAATAGAAACATGGTTAAATTCCATATTTGCGCCGAAATAGAGATTACCGCTGATCCCGCAAGCGATTGCGCCTACATTAAAGCGAGAAATTGGTGTGACAGCGTAAGCCGCTGCGAAAGGTAATAATGAAAAAGCGAGTTCGCTGTCCGTGCATCCACTCTCAGCTTTAATATGCTTAACTTGCTCAGCGGTCAACATAGCTGAGAAATCGGGTTTGTCCATAATAGGCTTTAGGACAGACTGTAACTTTTCTGGAAGTTCGGCCCAAGCGGCCTTGAATCTTGAATGCATGAGTAACCCTCCCTATTTAATTGTTTTCATTCTATTCAATTAATAGGGTGATTGGATGTGATCGCGATCACTTCATGAATGCAATCAATGAAACAAATTCATTAAATGAGAGATGTATCTCAAGTTTTTACACTGAAATTTGCATAAGAGAGGTAAATAACCTCTCTTATTGATTTAGTTTAGCTAAATAAGTGAAGAATAACAGGGAAGATAAAAGGCGCAATTAACGAGGTGATCACCCCGCAGGTCATTAACGCTAATGAACTGTAAGCCCCTTCAATATAGTTAACTTCCGCACAACGCGCAGTTCCCAAAGCGTGAGAAGCGGTACCCATCGCCAAGCCTCGTGATGCATGGGTGCGAATACGCAAAACATCAAATAGGCTATGACCGAACATCGCCCCTAAAATCCCGACAAAAAGTACGCAAGCGGCACTAATTGCTGGGATGCCTCCGACTGAATCGGCGACAGCCATCGCTATCGGCGTCGTCACTGATTTAGGTAATATTGAACCTGCAATATCCGGTGTTGCCCCTAGCCACAGTGCAATAGTTGCTCCCGTAAACATCGCCACAATACTGCCAGCAAAACAGATACTAAATAGGGATTTCCACTGTGCTCTAATCTGGTGCATTTGCTCGTAGAGCGGAAAGGCGAGGGCGACGACGGCCGGCTGCAATAAATCATTGAGTATTTTACTGCCCGCAAAATAGTGCTCATAAGAGGTATTCGTCAGGATCAGCAGCGGAATAATGATCGCGATAGTTAACAATAATGGATTCAGAATGGGCAATTTGCACTTGATCGACAGCGCTCTTGCCAAGTAGAAAACAACGATAGTTAATGGTAGTGACCACCAAATATGTTCTAACATCACTCTTTCCCCTTGGTTTTATCATTATCGATGGTTGAAGAAATGGGTTCTTCAGGAGGAAGAGGAACTTCATCAGGCTTCACACCCACGATTGGGCGTTCTTTATGGATATAGTTTGAGCTGACCGCGACAACAATCATGACAATGAGCGTGCTGGCAATACAAGAGACGACAATTGGGATCATCTGTTGGCTGAGTAAATCATAATAATTCATAATCCCCACACCGATGGGAACGAATAAAATCGTCATGTTTTTCAGCAGGATGCTACATCCAGGTTTTGCCCAGTGAGCAGGGATTATCTGTAATGCTAGCAAAACAAACAGCAGCAACATTCCGACAATACTGCCGGGAATGGAAAAAGGAAGCAGTTTGGAAATCACATTTCCGATGATCAGGCAGAGGTAAAGTATTGCGAAGGCTCGCAAATATTGCCATCCGGTGTTCAATACTTGTTTTAATGACATGGGACTTGTCCTATTACTCGACAGGCATTCATCATACAATTAACTTGAAAATTGTGCCAGAGATCACAAATAAAAACCCATAAAAAAACGGAGCTCACTAAAGTGGCTCCGTTTTGTACTGATATTGGCTAAGTTTGTTGCTCAATTTTCAGAGCGACAATCAATGGCTTATTTAACCTGCATACCTGGTTGTGCGCCATTATCTGGGCTCAGTAGGTAAATGTCTTTACCACCAGGACCTGCTGCCATCACCATACCTTCGGAGATACCAAAGCGCATTTTACGCGGAGCAAGGTTTGCCACCATCACGGTTAAACGACCTTCCAAGACTTTTGGATCTGGATAAGCGCTACGGATACCAGAGAATACTTGGCGAGTTTCACCGCCGATATCTAACTGTAACTTCAGTAGCTTATCTGAGCCTTCAACGAAGTCTGCTTGTTTGATTAGCGCAATGCGTAAGTCAATTTTAGCGAAATCATCGAATGTGATGGTCTCTTGAATTGGGTCATCCGCCAGAGGGCCGGTCAACTGCTTAACTGGTTGAGCACTTTGTTTGGAGGCTTCTACCATCGCTTCTGCTTTTGCTAATTCAATACGGCTAAATAACGCTTTAAATGGCGCTACGTCGTGGTTCAGTAATGGCGTGTTGATGGAATCCCACGTTAATTCAACTTTCAGGAACTCTTCCACGCGCTTGGTTAAGCTTGGCAGAATTGGTTTCAAGTAAGTCATTAATACTCGGAATAAGTTGATACCCATCGAGCAGATATCTTGCAGCTCTTGGTCTTTACCTTCTTGTTTCGCAATGACCCAAGGTGCTTTCTCATCCACATAGCGGTTTGCAATATCCGCTAATGCCATAATTTCACGCACGGCTTTACCGTATTCACGATTAGTGAAATCGTCACCGATCACTTTTGCCGCATCAACAAATTGTTGGTATAGCGCTGGTTCCGCTAAGTTTGCGGATAATTTTCCAGCAAAACGTTTAGCAATAAAACCTGCGTTACGTGAAGCTAAATTCACCACTTTGTTAACGATATCGCTGTTCACACGCTGTACAAAATCTTCTAAATTCAAGTCGATATCGTCGATGCGTGAAGAGAGTTTGGCTGCATAGTAATAACGTAGGCAGTCAGCATCGAAATGATCTAAATATGCTCGAGCGGTAATAAATGTGCCGCGAGATTTAGACATTTTTGCACCATTAACGGTGACATAACCGTGAACAAACAGGTTAGTTGGTTTACGGTAGTTGCTGCCTTCTAACATGGCTGGCCAGAATAGGCTGTGGAAATAGACGATATCTTTGCCAATAAAGTGGTAAAGATCCGCTTTGGAATCTTTGTTCCAAAATTCATCAAAGTTTAAATCGCTGCGTTTGTCGCACAGGTTTTTAAACGAGCCCATATAGCCGATTGGCGCATCCAGCCAAACGTAGAAATATTTACCCGGAGCATCTGGAATTTCAAAGCCGAAATACGGGGAATCACGGGTGATATCCCACTGTTGTAAGCCAGATTCAAACCATTCTTGCATTTTGTTAGCCACTTGCTCTTGCAGTGCGCCAGAGCGAGTCCATGCTTGCAGCATGTCGCTAAATGCAGGTAAATCAAAGAAAAAATGTTCAGTTTCACGGATAACTGGCGTTGCGCCTGAAACCACTGAGCGTGGGTTGATCAGGTCAGTTGGGCTATAGGTTGCGCTACAAACTTCACAGTTATCGCCGTATTGGTCTTCCGCTTTACATTTCGGGCAAGTACCTTTGACGAAACGGTCTGGCAGGAACATGCCTTTTTCTGGATCGTAAAGCTGTGAAATGGTTTTGCTTTTAATAAAACCATTACTTTTTAATTTGCCGTAAATCAGTTCGGATAACTGTTTGTTCTCTTCGCTATGGGTTGAGTGGTAGTTATCGTAGCTAATCTGGAAGCCTGCAAAATCGTCCTGATGCTCTTGGTTCATTGCAGCGATCATTTCTTCAGGCGTAATACATAATTGCTGAGCTTTTAACATGATCGGTGTTCCGTGCGCGTCGTCAGCACAGATGAAATGAACCTCTTTGCCGCGCATTCGCTGATAACGGACCCAAATATCAGCCTGAATGTGCTCCAGAATATGACCGAGATGGATTGAACCGTTAGCATATGGTAACGCACAGGTTACCAGTAATTTATTCGCGACTTGAGACATAGTAACTTTCTTACTTCCATTATTAATAAAGGGTCTTTGATGTTAACCGATCAATAAAAATGTCGCTAGGGCAATAAAATATTAATCGGCAATTATTAGGAAAAAACGCTAGGTGGAAACAAATTTTTACTGTTTGTGGTTTTTCATTCGCTTGGCGGTCACTATTTTTTTCGTTCTCTGCTATCATGCAACGTAGTCAAAAATGTGTAGTTACAAAAAAGAAAATAAAGGAGCCGGGATGAACGATAAATCCCCCGAGCAGAACAAACCAGAACTGCTGACTGAACAAGTCTCCACTGTTTTGGCTTCATTTACACACCCAACTCTCAAGCGCAATCTGATTTCAATCAAAGCATTGCATCGTTGTGCACTGTTGGACAATGTGTTGCATGTCGAATTAGTTATGCCATTTGTCTGGAAAGGCCCATTCCAAACGCTGATCAGCGAAAAAACGGCTGAATTAAAGCAATTGACGGGTGCTCACGCCGTAGAATGGAAATTACGCCATGATATTACTACTTTGAAACGTGCCAACGATTTACCGGGCATCAACGGAGTGCGTAATATTCTAGCGGTGAGTTCAGGTAAAGGTGGTGTGGGTAAATCCAGTACTTCCGTGAACTTAGCGTTAGCATTGGCACAAGAAGGCGCAAAAGTCGGTATCCTCGACGCGGATATCTATGGTCCTTCAATTCCGAATATGCTGGGTACTACACTGGAGCGACCAACGTCTCCAGATGGTCAGCACATGGCACCGATTATGGCGTATGGCTTAGCCACTAACTCTATTGGTTACTTAGTCACTGACGACAACGCGATGGTATGGCGTGGCCCTATGGCGAGTAAAGCTTTGATGCAGATGCTGCAAGATACGCTATGGCCAGATCTGGACTATCTCGTTATCGATATGCCACCAGGAACGGGTGATATCCAACTGACGCTATCACAAAATATTCCAGTGACAGGCGCAGTCGTTGTGACCACGCCGCAAGATATTGCTTTAGTGGATGCGATGAAAGGGATTGTCATGTTCAAAAAAGTGAACGTACCAGTGCTGGGTGTTGTTGAAAACATGAGTGCGCATATTTGCAGTAACTGTGGTCATGTGGAGCCTATTTTCGGTACCGGTGGTGCAGAAAAACTGGCCGAAAAATATAATACCAAACTGCTAGGTCAGGTTCCGCTGCATATTTCATTACGTGAAGATTTAGACCGTGGTCAGCCGACCGTAATGCGCGACCCTGAAGGCGAGTTCGCCGATATCTATCGCGAAATTGCGTCTAACATCTCTGCATTGATGTATTGGGAAGGGGATAAGATCCCGACGGAAATCTCTTTCCGCGCCGTGTAATTAAATGGTATCGATAAAGGCTATTTGGTCAGTAATGACTAAGTAGCCTTTTTTATTGCCATAAAATCCGATTCTTTGATTGTTCTGATTTCTTCTCAGACTGTTCCTTTATTGTTGTAGGCTGCGTAGAATGTCACATAAATGAATTCCCTGGCCTGAAAATTAACGATATAGAAAATTCAGTCTTTATTCCGCTGGCGAATGCCTAAAAGGTGATTATGAAATTTTTAATTTTTATTGTCGTATTAGTGCTGATTGTTATTTATTTTTATAACCGCATCGTTGCACTACGTGAAGCTGTTGTTTCTAGCGAAACGGAGATCTCTATTCAATTAGATCGCCGCGGTAAAGTATTTGATAGTTTACTGGCGACAGTCAAAAAATATTTAAGCCATGAAACAGAAGTCTTCACTAAAATTACCGAGCTGAGAAGCCAAGCACAAAATGCGACGGGGGATAAAGCCCGAGAAGCGGAAGATGCACTTTCTAAAATGGTCAGTAGTGGTGCTATCAATGTAGCGGTTGAAGCTTATCCAGAGCTAAAATCTGATGCAATTATGGCAAATTTACAAGAAGAGATTGTTTCTTCTGAAAACAAGCTCTCTTTTGCTAAACGTGGTTATAACCGTTCATTAGAAACGTATAATGCGTACATCGCTTCTATGCCTGCTGCATTAATTGTTGGCATTATTCCTAGCTTGAAAATCAATAAAGAATATTGGCGTTTAGACGAAGCTG
>NZ_WLUG01000046.1:0-28624 GCF_009706505.1 Providencia sp. wls1922
ATACATAAGTATGTGACCGAGGCGAGAGAGCGCAGCCAACACCCCTACAAATTGAAGTATGACGGGTACAGACGGGTATATGAAAAAAGGTACATTCTACCAACTCCAACAGCCCTCCCCACAAGCGGAATATGAAGCCCACGAATGGCTCGCTTGTGAACTTGCTGCAGAGGCATGGCGCAACGGAAAACGCGTTCTGATTGCCTGCGAGGATCAGCTGCAAGCTGAAAAAATGGATGAGGCGCTTTGGCAACGGGATCCTCACCAGTTTGTACCTCACAATTTGGCGGGGGAAGGTCCTCGTTATGGTTCGCCGATCGAAATTTGCTGGCCAAATAAACGCGGCAATACACCTCGCGATATCCTGATTAATTTACAAAGCCAATTCGCAGATTTTGCAACGGCTTTCCATGAAGTGATAGACTTCGTGCCTATCGATGAAACTTTAAAACAGTTGGCGCGTGACCGGTATAAAATTTACCGGAGCGTCGGCTTCAATTTGACCATGGCGACGCCGCCAACTTACTGAACACAAAGATAAAAATGGAAAAGAAACCAGACAACGCAATGATCGAGCCATCCCTCGATAAAACTTATAACCCAGCGGAAATCGAACAGTCCCTGTATACCCACTGGGAAAAAAGCGGTTACTTCCGCCCGAACGGTGATACCTCAAAAGACAGTTTCTGCGTCGTGATCCCACCACCGAACGTTACGGGTAGCCTGCATATGGGTCACGCCTTCCAACAAACCATTATGGATACCATGATCCGTTATCAGCGTATGCAAGGGAAAAATACCCTATGGCAGACGGGTACTGACCACGCGGGTATCGCAACTCAAATGGTGGTTGAGCGTAAAATTGCGGCTGAAGAAGGTAAAAACCGCCATGACTACGGTCGTGATGCGTTCATCGACAAAATCTGGGAATGGAAAGCAGAATCTGGCGGCACTATCTCTCAACAAATGCGCCGTTTAGGCGACTCCGTTGACTGGGATCGCGAACGCTTCACCATGGACGAAGGCTTATCTAAAGCCGTTAAAGAAGCTTTCGTTCGTATGTACAAAGAAAACTTAATCTATCGTGGTAAGCGTCTGGTTAACTGGGATCCGAAACTGCACACCGCAATTTCTGACCTGGAAGTTGAAAACCGCGAAGTTAAAGGTTCTATGTGGCACCTGCGTTATCCGCTGGCTGACGGCGCGAAAACCGCTGAAGGGAAAGACTATTTAGTGGTTGCGACCACACGTCCAGAAACCATGCTGGGTGATACTGGTGTGGCTGTTAACCCTGAAGATCCACGTTATAAAGATTTAATTGGCAAAGAAATCATTCTGCCAATCGTCAATCGCCGTATTCCAATCGTGGGTGACGAACACGCCGATATGGAAAAAGGCACCGGCTGCGTGAAAATCACCCCAGCCCATGACTTCAACGACTACGAAGTCGGTAAACGTCACCAACTGACCATGATCAACATGATGGACTTAGATGGTAACGTTCGTCATGAAGCGGAAGTGTTCGACACTAACGGCAACCCATGCACCGATTACAGCAGCGAAATTCCAGAAGCCTACCGTGGCATGGAGCGTTTCGCAGCTCGTAAAGCTATCGTCGCTGAATTTGAACAATTAGGTTTACTGGTCGAAGTCAAACCTCACGATTTAACCGTACCTTACGGTGACCGTGGTGGCGTGGTTATCGAGCCAATGCTGACTGACCAATGGTACGTGCGCACCGCGCCTTTAGCGAAAGACGCTATCAAAGCCGTTGAAGATGGTCGTATCCAATTCGTTCCGCGCCAATACGAAAACATGTATTTCTCTTGGATGCGTGATATCCAAGACTGGTGTATTTCTCGTCAATTATGGTGGGGTCACCGTATTCCAGCTTGGTATGACGACAAAGGCAATGTTTACGTGGGTCGTGATGAAGATGAAGTTCGCCGCGAAAACAACTTAGGTGCCGATGTGGCACTGCGTCAAGATGATGACGTATTAGATACGTGGTTCTCTTCTGGTCTGTGGACATTCTCAACCTTAGGCTGGCCAGAAAATACCGATGCGCTGAAAACTTTCCATCCAACGGATGTATTAGTCAGCGGCTTCGATATTATTTTCTTCTGGATTGCCCGTATGATCATGATGACCATGCATTTCATCAAAGATGAAAATGGCGAGCCACAAGTTCCATTTAAAACCGTGTATATGACAGGTCTGATCCGCGATGAAGAAGGTCAGAAAATGTCTAAATCCAAAGGGAACGTTATCGACCCGCTGGATATGATCGACGGTATTTCATTAGAAGCTTTACTGGAAAAACGTACTGGCAACATGATGCAGCCACAACTGGCTGAGAAAATTGCTAAACGTACTCGTAAAGAGTATCCAGACGGTATTGAAGCACACGGTACTGATGCCCTACGCTTTACTTTAGCGGCGCTGGCATCAACGGGTCGCGATATCAACTGGGATATGAAACGTCTGTCCGGTTACCGTAACTTCTGTAATAAATTATGGAATGCGAGCCGCTTTGTGCTGATGAATACCGAAGGTCAAGATTGCGGTCAAAACGGCGGCGAAATGAGCTTCTCATTGGCTGATCGCTGGATCATGGCGCAGTTCAACCAAACCGTGAAAGCGTACCGTGAAGCGTTAGATACTCATCGTTACGATATCGCAGCGGGTATTCTGTATGATTTCACATGGAATGAATTCTGTGACTGGTACTTAGAGCTGTCTAAACCTGCGGTTCATAAAGGTAATGAAGCCCAAGTTCGTGCGGCACGCTTCACCCTGATTGAAGTACTGGAAGGCTTACTGCGTCTGGCTCACCCAATCATTCCATTTATCACCGAAACCATCTGGCAGCGCGTGAAAGTGGTGAAAGGTATTGAAGCTGACACCATCATGCTGCAAGCATTCCCAGAGTTCGATGCGGCGAAAGTAGATGAGCTGGCTCTGAGCGATTTAGAGTGGATTAAAGAAACCATCGTAGCTGTACGTAATATTCGTGCAGAAATGAACATCGCGCCAGGTAAACCATTGGATGTCATGCTGCGTAGCACCTCTGCGGATGTTGCTCGCCGTGTGACTGAGAACGAAAACTTCCTTCGTTCAATGGCGCGTTTAGCAAGCATTCGCGTGCTGGCTGAAGGCGAAGAAGCCCCAGTTTCTGTGACTAAATTAGTGGCAGGCGCTGAAGTGCTGATCCCAATGGCAGGTCTGGTTGATAAAGACGCTGAGCTGGCTCGTTTAGATAAAGAGCTGGAAAAAGTGGTGAAAGAAATTGATACCATCGAAAGCAAGCTGGCAAACGAAGGCTTTGTGAGCCGTGCTCCTGCTGCCGTGGTTGAGAAAGAGCGTGCGCGTTTAGCGGAAAATATCGAAGCGAAAGCGAAGATTGAAGCGCAAAAAGTGACCATCGCCTCTTTATAATCATTAAGCTTTAAATCTCTAGCCCTGACTTGTCATTGATGAGTTAGGGCTTTTTTGTATCTGGGTGTTGAAAAGCTTTATCACATGCTCAATATCATAATTATTGCACCAGCAAATGATGCAATTAAAAATATAAATAATGCAAATAAAAAGAGATATTCTTATGACAACAAGCACAACCTCAACTGTTCAAGTTCGTTTAATTCAACCTCAAGACAATCCAGGGATCGCCGCTGTTATTCGTGAAGTTTCCGCTGAACATGGGCTCACTGCCGATAAAGGTTTTGCGGTCGCGGATCCTATTTTAGATACGTTGTATGAAGTGTATAGCAAGCCACGTAGCGCGTACTGGGTGGTGGAAATGGACGGTAACGTGGTTGGCGGTGGCGGCATTTCACAAGTCGCTGGTGGTGATGAACATACTGCTGAATTACAAAAAATGTATCTCTCTTCTGTGCTGCGCGGAAAGGGTTTAGCCAAGCAAATCGTTTTAATGTCTTTAGAATTTGCTAAGCAGCAAGGCTATACCCGCTGTTACTTAGAAACCACCAAAGAGCTACAAGCCGCCATTAAACTGTATGAAAAACTGGGCTTCGATTTTATCGACGAACCATTAGGCAATACTGGCCATAGTGACTGCGAAATTCGCATGCTAAAAGCGCTGTAGTCCCCGCTCCCAATAAAAGGATACCGTAGCCAATGATCTCACAGTATGAAGACGCCCTTTATGAAGATCCTAAGCTCGCTCGCTTCTATGATTTAGATAACAGCTTGCAGCGGGCAGACTACGCGGCATACCTTCAGCTAGCCTCTTCAGCGTCTCATATTTTGGATTTAGGCTGCGGTACTGGCACGTTACTCACCGCCATTGCGGAGCAATATCCACACACCACGTTGGTCGGTGTCGATCCCGCGCAAGCGATGTTGGATATTGCTCAACAAAAAACCAATCACGTTCGTTGGGTGAACAGCACGGCTGAAGCGCTCTGTCTGGACATAAAATTTGATTTGATCATTTTATCTGGTCACGCCTTTCAGGTTTTTTTGACTCAAGAACAGCGTATTGCCGCATTGCAAACCATGCAGCGACATCTCACCGCTGATGGCACGATTGTATTTGATAGCCGCAATCCCACGGTTGAAGAGTGGAGAGAGTGGACACCTGAATTATCTCGTGAATCACTCTCGACCCAAGAATTTGGCGAAATCATTCTTTGGAATGATGTTGCCGAACAAAATGGCATTGTTCGCTATCAAACATTCTACCAACAAGGTGAGAGTGGCTCGATATTCCGCGCTGAATCGGATATTGCCTTTCCGACACTCAGCGACATTACTCAGGCCCTTGAATCTTGCGATTTAAAGATTCGTCATCTCTATGGCGACTGGCAACTCAATGCTTTTCAAGAGAACTCCCCTGAGATGATATTTACGCTTGAGCACACAGACCCTTTATTGGTGAAATCATGATGATGAACTCAATGATCAATAACGAGCCGCTCGTCATTGAACCTTTAGAGGAAGCAAACATTGATAGTGCTAACACGCTATTTTATGAAGCCTTTTCTTCTAAATTTAAAACCATTCACGATATACCAGAAGCCCAGCGTCAGGGGGTGTTATCTCTATTTTGGCAACGCGGTCTGAGTGACCCCTATGATAGACACTTTCAGGTTAAATTAAATGGCAAGCTAGTCGCCGTTTATGGCATGACTTACGGCGTAAAACGCATTCAAGAACAAGCACCTACCCCCGTGCCATTAATACAGATTCTGCGTAAAGCAGGTTTTTTCCGCTTTATGAAAATTTGGCGCATTTTCCAGTTATTTGTACACAAACCAAGAGCAGACACAGCCTATCTTTCTTACTTATGTGTCGATAATAAGTTGCGAGGTATGGGAATTGGTAATCGCGTGTTAGATCACATTGAAACCCAAGCAGCCGCAGATCCCAAGCTCACCCGAGTTTCTTTGTATGTATCTGATTTGAATACCAAGGCAAGAGAGCTTTATTTGCGCCGTGGCTATATCGATGAAAAGTATGAAACCTCTCGCACAACATTACGCTATATGGATATTTACGGCTGGCACTATATGGTGAAAGAGTTAGCATCTTGATATAAAACAAAAAAGCACTGACGATATTCTCAATCAGTGCTTTCTTATCTTTCAATTCAGCGATATTACCCGCTATTGAAATTTGAAAAATCAATTAGTGAACGCGATTTTCGGACTCATCGTCCCCTTCGTCGTCGCCGTCTTCATCATCATATTCTGCGTCTGGATCTTCAAAATAGGTGCCCCAACCATCGTAGTTCACACCGATTTTTTCTGCTAATTTCATTAACTGCTCAACTTGCGCGTCGATCAATTCTGCATTTAACGCACTTTCGCTGATCACATCGCAACACATCAAGGTTTCACCGGTTTCAATTTCCAGTTCTTCCGCATCAGTCACTTCATAACCCAGTTTGAATGCTTCAACAGCCGCTTTTTCTAACAATTCAAAATTGTCCGCAGAGAAGTGATGCTCAATCGCGTACAGCGCATCAGGATCACTTCCATCTTCCAGTAACTCTTCAATGATCAGGCGAGTTTCTTCGTACTGCGCATCAAATTCAGCTTTATCTACCATCTCCACACCCCTTGTTCCGTGGTATTAGTCTCCGGCTCATTCTCCCATAGGGTCGAGGGTGAAACCATACCTAATAAAATAATTTCTTTTGCATGAGGGGTTGATTTTGAATTTTTATGAATATAAATTGAATATTAATTCAATCATAAAAGGCTGTGATTTATGAACTCCCTACATGGAAAGCATTTTTTAAGACTATTGGATTTTACCTCTAACGATATTCATGCATTATTAAAACTCTCCGCTTGGCTAAAATTAGCCAAAAAATCTGGCACTGAGCCACCTTTATTATCGGGTAAGAATTTTGCGCTGATCTTCGAGAAAGATTCAACACGGACGCGCTGCGCATTTGAAGTCGGCGCTTTCGATCAAGGGGCGAGAGTCACCTATCTTGGACTATCAGGCAGCCAGATTGGGCACAAAGAGACCATGAAAGATACCGCCAGAGTGCTGGGGCGGATGTACGATGGTGTGCAATATCGGGGTTACGCGCAAAGCACCGTCGAAACATTAGCGCAGCATGCGGGAGTGCCTGTCTGGAATGGATTAACTAACGAATTCCATCCCACACAGTTATTAGCCGATTTGCTTACCATTCAAGAATATAAGCCCAATACACCGCTTTCTGACATCAAATTCGCCTACCTCGGGGATGCGCGTAACAATATGGGAAATTCGATGCTAGAAGCCGCCGCCCTCACGGGGATGGAGCTGCGTTTAGTGGCACCAAAAAGCTGTTGGCCAGAGGCTGAATTAATTGAAGAGTGCCAGAAAATCGCCAAAACCACCGGCGGAAAAATTATTCTGACTGAAAACGTGGCTGAAGGCGTTAAAGACGCTGATTTTCTGTATACCGATGTCTGGGTTTCGATGGGAGAACCTAAAGAAGTCTGGGCGCAACGCATTGCTTTAATGAAACCCTACCAAGTGAATATGGACGTAATCAAACAGACAGGTAACCCAGACGTGAAATTCTTACACTGCCTGCCTGCGTTTCATAATGAAGACACCACATTAGGCGCTCAGCTTGCCAAAGAGTTTAATCTTTATGGCGGGCTGGAAGTGACGGAAGAGGTGTTTGAATCCCCTTACAGCATCGTTTTCGACCAAGCGGAAAACCGCCTGCACACCATTAAAGCGGTAATGGTAGCGACAATTGCGCCTGAATTACCGATAAATATATTCTAAATCTACCGACCAAGTAGACCCCCTACTTGGTCAGTTTGAATGGAGACTTAAGTCTCGCTACGGTCTTTCACCGTTTGCTAATCTCACGTTGATTTCGTCAATCACACGAGGAAGATCTGCTAACGTATCAATCACATAATGCGCACCAGCCGCATACAGTTTGTCCGCGGCTTGCTGGCGTAATGGGGAAATTTCTTCTTGGCTCATACCTTGATATTCATCCCATGTTTTACCAAATTCATTACCCGAAATAGCCAGACCAATACTCCACATTCCCGCATTACGTCCCTCTTCAATGCCCGGCACTGCATCATCCACCTTCACACAATGGGAGACGGAATTGACCGACAGTTCAATCACATTTTGCAGCGCCATCCACGGCCCCGGACGTCCGCCAGCCGCTAGGTCATCACTGGCAATCCAGCAATCGGGCTGATAACCCAATTTCGCGGCTGCCGGAACCAGCTTTTCCATCACCGCCCTTGGGTAACCTGAACAAGAGCCTATTTTGATCCCCTGCTCACGCAGCGTTACAATCGTGCTGACAACTCCGTCGATTGGCGCTGCAAAATCGACAACTTTGGCAATCTGTAACGGCATAAACGTTTGGTAGATAGCATCGATATCTTCGCTGGTCATTGAGCGTCCAAACTTTGCCTGCCACATGGCATCAATCTCTGGTAATTTTCCTAACGCTTCAATATGTTGCCATTTTCCTAATCCCATCGGGATACGAGCTTGCGCCAGTGTAATATCCATATCAAACGCGACTTTAAATGCTTCGATAAAAATTTGCGTCGGTGCAAAAGAGCCAAAATCCACCGTCGTTCCTGCCCAATCCAAAATAACAGCTTCAATACGGTTCATGATTAATCCTTATTTTTCCAATACATCGCATTCTTAATTGCCACCAATAGCGCATCAATATTGTGCGGATACACTTCCCCAATATTGCCAATACGGAAACAATCACTCTTTGAGACTTTCCCCGGATAGATCACAAACCCTTGGGCTTTGAGCTGCTGATAAAATTGGTTAAATTGATAATCTTCGGCATCTGGCGAATAAAATGCCGTGATAATCGGCGATTGTTGACTATCGTCTAATAATGTACGAAATCCTAACTGGCGCATGCCTTCCACCAGCTTGCGCTGATTTTGCTGATAACGCTGGAAACGGACGCTCACTCCACCTTCTTGAGCTAGCTCTTTCAGTGCTTGAGCGAAAGCCAGCACCGTGTGAGTTGGGGAAGTAAAGCGCCATTTCCCATGAAATTGCTCCATGCAGCGCCATTGTGCATACAGGTCAAGGGATAAAGAACACGAGCGTCCTGCACATTTTTCCAGTTCACTGGTACGCGCTATCACAAACCCAAACCCCGGAACCCCTTGGATACATTTGTTGGCCGAGCTGATCAGAAAATCAATATTCAGTGCCCCCACATCCAGTGGGATCCCTCCGAAACTGCTCATCGCATCCACGATATAGCGTT
Organism: Providencia sp. wls1922; assembly: GCF_009706505.1. Lineage (NCBI taxonomy): Bacteria > Pseudomonadati > Pseudomonadota > Gammaproteobacteria > Enterobacterales > Morganellaceae > Providencia > Providencia sp. wls1922. The sequence goes on from NZ_WLUG01000046.1 coordinate 8,753, forward strand.
TTTGATAGCGCTTGGCTAATACCGCCACTTGCTCTATCGGGTTTAAAATACCGGTGGTGGTTTCACAGTGCACCATCGCAATATGGCTGATTTGACTATCTTGCTGTAGAAGCTGCTCAATCACTGCCACATCGGGCTTAGCCACTTCACCGCAATCATAAACATGGTGTGAAATGCCCATTAACTGCGCCATTTCTGCCATTCGCGCCCCATAAGCGCCATTGCTGACAATCAGGATTTTATCTTGTGGTGCGAGTACCGATCCCAGCACCGCTTCCACGGCGTAGCTCCCACTCCCTTGGAGTAATACGCTGGTATACCCCGTTTGGATTGTCGCTAATTCAACTAGCTGTTGGCGAATACGTTGCACTACCTCTAAGTTGTAATCATCGTCCCATGTGCAGCTATCAAACAGCATCGCCTCTTTCACGGTTTGCGACGTGGTCAAAGGTCCCGGTGTTAACAGCAGATATTGATTCATTGTCATTTAAATTCACCATTGGTCTATACCAGATTGATATTATAATGACGGCAGATGAACAAGAAGGTCAAAGGAAAAGACGCCCTGCAACAAAAAATTCATATTGGCGTGTATAATGGATAAAAAATTTTGCGACGAAAAACGGATACATTATCGATGGATGAACAGCCACAGTACCTTCTTATCAAAGCTCAATTACAAGCAAGAATTCAGAGCGGCGCGCTGAAAAGTGGCGATAAACTGCCCTCTGAGCGCGAACTGTGTGCCATCTTCAATACCACTCGTGTCACTATTCGAGAAAGCTTGGCACAGTTAGAATCTAGCGGTGCAATTTACCGTTCTGAGCGCCGAGGCTGGTTTGTGACTCCCGAGCGTTTATGGCTCGACCCAACGCAAAATACCAACTTCCATAAACTGTGTTTAGAACAAGGTCGCCAGCCCAAAACTAAGCTGTTAGAAGGGAAAGTTGTCACCGTGCCTGTCGAAGCCATGACGCCACTGCAATTGCAGCCTTTCGAACAAATCTACCTACTCACTCGCCTGCGTTATGCAGACGATCGCCCCGTCTGCTACAGCGAAAATCACTGTCTTCCCGCTCGTGTACCGGAGCTATTAAGCCATGACCTGAATGGCAGCCTCACCGAAGTGTATGAGCAGCAATATGATTTGATTTACACCAGCATGCACTTATCGTTTTATCCCACTGCCATGCCACCGCAGGCGGCCAGCGCATTAGGGGTTGCAGTCGGGCGCCCAGCCCTGCTATTGCAGCGTTTAAACTACGATCAACACGGGCGAATTCTGGATTATGATGTGGAATATTGGCGTCATGATAGCCTACGCATCGAGGTCGATACCCTCTAACTTCCACTTCAAAAATAAATTTTTGCTTTCTCGGTAGATTTCATTTTTCTGTCACATAAACCCGTTAGCGTAAAAACACTGGTATATACCAGATAACTTTAACGACTAACTGGAGAACTGGAGATGAAACGTAAAATGAAGCCTACCCCTCTTGCTGTGTTACTCCTTGCCGCCCTAGGCTCTACCTCGATTTTTGCCGCCCCTGTCGTCACGGTTTACTCCGCAGATGGTCTTCATGATGGCAATAACAGCTGGTATCAAGCGCAGTTTGATGCTTTTACCCAGCAAACAGGGATTAAAGTGCAGTACGTCGAAGGCGGCTCCGGTGCTATCGTTGAGCGTTTAGCCAAAGAACGCACTAACCCACAAGCGGATGTGCTCGTCACTGTTCCCCCGTTTATCCAACGTGCCGCTAAAACCGAATTACTGGCAAAATTCACACCGGATGCCGCGGTAAGTATTCCTAACTCAACGGAGTACTACACCCCCATCGTGAATAACTACCTGACCTTTATCTATAACGATAAACTGCTCAAAGCTCCACCAGCAACGTGGAATGAACTCCTCGACGCCCGTTTTAAAAATAAACTGCAATATTCCACACCGGGACAAGCGGGAGATGGTACCGCCGTCATGCTGCAAGTGTTCCATAGCTTCGGTGGCAAAGAAGCCGGTTTTGATTACCTCGGTAAATTACAAGCCAACAACGTCGGTCCATCCGCCTCAACAGGGAAATTAACCGCGTTAGTGAACAAAGGCGAGCTGTACGTCGCCAACGGCGATTTGCAAATGAACCTTTCTCAAATGGAACGAAATCCGAACGTGAAAATCTTTTGGCCAGCCGATGAAAAAGGCGAACGCAGCGCGCTGGTTCTGCCTTACGTTGTGGGCTTAGTCAATAACGGTCCTGAAACTGAAAATGGCAAAAAGCTGATTAACTTTCTGTTAGACAAACAAGCCCAAAGCCACGTTAGTGAACTGTCATGGGGAATGCCGGTACGCTCAGATTTGACGCCAAACGATCCGCAATTCCATAAAGCCACTGAAATCCTCAAAGGCGTCAAAACATGGCAACCGAATTGGGACGATGTAGAAGTGTCTCTTTCGAACGATATTACCCGTTGGCACAAAGTGACTGAAAGCGAGTAAGTGAGTTATGTTGATGAAAAGAAAAATAGAAACACCAAGCCAGCGCACTGACCATTCAGGTATTGTGCTGGAATCTCTGCGGGTTTCTTACCATAACAATGTGGTACTCAAGCCGTTATCTCTGACCATCGAACCTGGCGAAATACTAGTGTTGATTGGCCCTTCAGGCTCCGGTAAAACCACCGTGTTACGGTCAATTGCAGGCTTTGCACAACCGGATAGTGGACGCATTTTAATGGGTGATACGGACATCACCCACCTTCCCCCATATCAACGGGGGCTGGGCATGGTAGTACAAAACTATGCCCTCTTCCCCCATATGAAAGTGGAAGATAATGTTGCTTTTGGCTTACGCGCCCAAAAACAGCCTAAAGCGCTGATCAAAGAGCGCGTGGCAGAGGCATTAAACATTGTCGGTATGAGCGACTATGCCTCCCGCTACCCGCATCAGTTATCCGGTGGACAGCAGCAGCGTGTTGCCATCGCCCGCGCTATAGCTGTTCGCCCACGAGTACTTTTACTCGATGAGCCGCTATCTGCCCTCGATGCGCAAATTCGCCATAATATGGTGGAAGAGATTGCAAGGCTGCACCGCGAATTACCTGAGCTGACCATTTTGTACGTCACCCATGACCAAACTGAAGCGCTCGCGTTAGGGGATAAAATTGGCATCATGAAAGATGGCTATTTGGTGGCACACGGGGAGAAAAATGCCCTGTACCATCGCCCACCAAACCGCTTTGCCGCCGAGTTTTTAGGCCGTGCCAATATTCTGTCGGCAACTGCCTTGGGCTTTTCCTCCATGCCTTCCCAAGTCAGTGTGAGCTGTGGCGGTACGCTTATTGAAGCGCAAACTCAAGGAATGCAGCACAATAGCCGCAAATTAATCTGTATTCGCCCGCAACATATTAGCCTCACCCCACGAGCAGATACCTCAAACCAGTTACACGCCACCTTACAATCTATCCGCTGGCAGGGGGATATTACCCATTTATTGTGTGATGTGGCTGGGGAAAAGGTGACGGTCGCTGTCACCCATTTATCCCCGTTACCGCAAGCAGGGGATAAACTCACGCTGTGGTTTTCTCCCTCCGATACTGTGTTGATTGAGGAATAATATGTCGGCTATCAACCTGTCTAAGCCATCATCCATAAACCTAAAGCCGTTTTATTGGATAGCGCCACCGCTGCTCGTTTTAGCGACGTTATTTTTTTACCCACTGATGCTGATTGGTGAGCAAGCCATTCAAAGTCCCACTGGCGGCGTAAGCTTAGAAACATTCTGGCAAGTGATTGAATCTCGCCGGTTTATTAGCGGGCTATTCAATACACTACAAATTGCCTTTTTTGCCACTCTAGGTTGCTTGGTACTTGGCTCGGTTCTCTCCCTGATTCTGGTGTTTATTCCTTTTCCCGGAAGCCGTTTTATTACCCAAGTCATTGATACTTTTATCGCACTCCCGACTTTTCTGATCACTCTCGCGTTTACCTTTATTTATGGTTCGGCGGGGTTACTTAATGGCACATTAATGGCACTGTTTGATTTTGAACTGCCCCCTGTGGACTTTTTGTACTCGATTAATGGCGTGATTTTGGCGGAGATCACCGTCTTTACTCCGCTCGTGATGCGCCCTCTTATGGCGGCACTACGCCAAATCGATAAAAGCCAGTTAGAAGCCGCCAGCATTTTAGGGGCGCCCCCTGCCCGCGTGATCAGCCAAGTGATTTTTCCGGCGGCACTTCCTGCATTACTCGCAGGTGGCAGCTTATGTTTGCTGCTGACCACCAACGAATTTGGCATCGTGCTGTTTATTGGGGCAAAAGGGGTGAATACCTTGCCGATGATGGTCTACAGCAAAGCGATTCTAGAATCTGATTACAGCGTCGCGTGCATGATAGCGCTAATTAATATTCTGCTGTCTGTGGGGCTATTTAGCCTATATCGCATGGCAACAACCCGCTTCGGAGTGAAAAAATAACCATGTTAATTTGGTCTAAAACTGGGCGAACCATTTCAACCGCCATCGCCATCACGCTGTTTTCTTGCTTGTTTTTGCTGCCATTAGTGATGATTTTAATGTCCAGCTTTAGCCGACAATGGAACGGTATTTTACCCTCCGGTTTTACCTTCGAACATTTTGTGAATGCGTTTCAAGGACCTGCATGGGAAGCAATTCTATCCAGCCTGATTATTGGCTTTTGTGCCAGTCTGTTTGCACTATTTTGCGGTTTGTGGGCAGCCCTAGCCTTACGCCGCCATAGTGCCAGAGTACAAAAATATCTGGGTATCGCGTTCTATTTACCGAGTGCCATTCCATCGGTTTCAATTGGATTGGGGATCTTAGTGGCATTTAGCCAAGGCTATTTGCAGATGAACGGCACCTTTTGGATAGTTTTTTCCGCCCATTTTGTTCTGATTTCTGCGTTCACTTTCAGCAATGTCTCTACTGGGTTAACCCGCATTTCCGCAGACATTGAGAATGTGGCATTCAGTTTAGGCGCATCCCCATGGTATCGCCTGTGCCATGTCACCCTACCGCTGTTGATGCCGTGGATGATTTCCGCTGTCGCCTTGAGTCTGTCTTTGTCCCTCGGAGAGTTGGGCGCCACCATGATGTTGTATCCCCCAGGCTGGGCGACGTTGCCGGTATCAATTTTCAGCCTTACCGACCGCGGAAATATTGCCGACGGCTCCGCACTGACCATCGTTCTAGTCGCGATCACACTGTTGTTGATGATGAAATTGGAGAGAGTGGCAAAGAGATTGGGGCAGAGGTAAGTAGCGAAAAGATAATATAAAAACAAAGCCCTAAATGGGCTTTATAAACGTAATGGCTATATCCAATAAATTAAACACTAATTTAATAATTATGGCTGCAACCAATCTTCTAGTTTCAATCCCAAAACTCGAGAAAACTCTCGGGTATTGTTAGTTACCAATATAGAGTTAGTTGCTAATGCATGACCGGCTATTGCAGTGTCATTATTTCCAATAGGCGTTCCTGCTTCGGTTAATGCTTTCTTAATTGCAGTTGTTGCATCAATCGCATCTTTATCCCAAGCGAGAATCCCATCAAGACGCTCACAAAATGCATCGACTAAAAAATTATGCTTAGGCGAGGCTTTCTTACCTATTGCACCAAAGCGCATTTCTGAGTAAGTAATCGCAGAAATAACAATAGAATGTCGATGCATAACACAATCTTGCAGTTTCTGTAGTAGATACATGGGTTGCTCTCTCATAATGAAAGAGCAAATATTGGTATCAAGCATGTAGAGTTTTGTCACAAAACTATCCTTCCATCTTCAATCACGTCTTCACGTTCAAGTAAGAAATCTTTGTCTGCTTTATCTTCATCTCTTAGTGATAGCCAATTAGGTTTAACTGGACGAAGAATAATACGATTCCCTTCACGACTAATCTCTAATTCATTTACACCTTCAAAATCAATATCTTTAGGTAAACGAACTGCGCGATTATTACCATTTTTAAATACAGCAACAATTTTAGTTACCATAATTCCTCCTTAAATGCCGAAAGAATAAACATATGTTGAGTATATGCCCACTCATACATATGTCAACATATGCTAAAAACAAAAAATTCCATTTTTCTGTTAGCAAACGCTTGCGTCATTGTGCCACACGCGTATAATGCGCCACAATTTGCCGGGAGAAACCATGAACGCTGCTACTCTATTTTTGAAAGAGAACACCGACACCGCACTGCCATCACGTGGTCAGGACAGCCTGTTTTTCCCCGCCGTATTGATAAAAAAGCCCCTCATTGAGGGGCTTTTTTTTGGCCTACTAGATAGCAAGTCTTGCTGATACAGGAGAATCACGATGCCGAATCCGTTATATCACCGCGACATAATCTCAATTAACGATTTAGATAAAACTGACCTTGAATTAGTCCTTAAGGTGGCAGCTTCATTAAAACAGCAACCTCAACCTGAGTTTCTGAAGCATAAAGTTATCGCCAGCTGTTTCTTCGAAGCATCGACGCGTACCCGTCTGTCATTCGAAACCGCCATTCATCGTTTAGGGGCATCTGTCGTCGGCTTCTCTGATAGCACCAACACCTCATTAGGTAAGAAAGGCGAGACGCTTGCAGACACCATTTCCGTTATCAGCCAGTATGTTGATGCGATTGTGATGCGACACCCACAAGAAGGTGCCGCGCGTTTAGCTAGCCAATTCTCAGGTTCCGTTCCGATTATCAATGCAGGGGATGGCTCTAACCAACATCCTACCCAAACCCTGTTAGACCTGTTTACTATCCAAGAAACTCAAGGTCGCTTAGAGAACCTGAAAATCGCGATGGTCGGTGACCTGAAATATGGCAGAACGGTGCATTCACTGACTCAAGCGCTATCGAAGTTTGAAGGTAATCACTTCTACTTTATTTCCCCAGAAGTGCTGTCGATGCCGGCTCATATCCTGAATATTTTGGATGAAAAAGGTGCAACTTACAGCCTGCATAACAATGTCGATGAAGTGATCCCTGAAGTGGATATTCTGTATATGACTCGCGTCCAAAAAGAGCGTTTAGACCCATCAGAATATGCCAACGTCAAAGCACAATTTATTCTGCGCGCTCAAGACCTGCACAGTGCCAAAGATAATTTAAAAGTGCTGCACCCGCTTCCGCGTATCGATGAAATTACCGTGGATGTGGATAGCACCCCTTACGCTTATTACTTCCAGCAAGCAGGGAATGGGATTTACGCGCGCCAAGCGCTGCTGTCTCTGGTATTAAATAAAGAACTGGCAATCTGAGGAGAAGACCATGACACACGACCATAAATTACAAGTTGAAGCCATCCGTTGCGGCACTGTCATCGACCATATCCCTGCTCAAATTGGATTCAAATTACTGAAGCTGTTTAAGCTCACCAAAACCGATGAGCGCATCACTATCGGGCTGAATTTACCTTCTAGCAATATGGGCAAAAAAGACATTATCAAAATCGAAAATACTTTTTTAACCCCAGAGCAAGCGAACCAATTAGCGATGTATGCACCGGAAGCTACTGTTAATCGTATTGAAGATTATCAAGTGGTGGAAAAATTAGACCTAAAATTACCAGAGCAAATCGACAGCGTGCTGGTGTGCCCAAACAGCAACTGTATTAGCCATAATGAGCCGGTTTCTAGCAGTTTCCGCATTAAAAAACGCGCGAAACATGTGGCATTAACCTGCAAATTCTGTGAAAAAGAGTTCGATAGAGACGCCGTGATCAATAATCAGTAAGGTATTTAGGCGTAGACTGCGTCTTTGTGTGGATGCCGTTCCATGTCTATAATAGCGTCCAAACCCTTTTTTACGTGATAAACGGAGAAATTATGTCATACGAAATCAGCACCGAAAATGCACCAGCCGCTATTGGTCCTTACGTTCAAGGCGTCGATTTAGGCAGTATGGTTATGACTTCAGGTCAAATTCCTGTTGATCCAAAAACCGGTAATGTTCCTGAAGATATCGCAGCACAAACTCGTCAATCACTGGCGAACGTGAAAGCGATTTTAGAAAAAGCAGGTCTGGGCGTTGCCAACATCGTAAAAACCACCGTTTTTGTGAAAGATTTAAATGATTTCGGTACTGTTAACGCCACTTACGAAGAGTTTTTCAAACAACATAATGCACCATTCCCTGCGCGTTCTTGCGTTGAAGTTGCGCGTCTGCCAAAAGATGTGAAAATCGAAATCGAAGCTATCGCAGTACGTAAATAGTTTTATTCAGTTTCAGATTGTCAGTCTGATAGCCTGCTAACCCATTGTCAGCAGGCTTTTTTTCATCATATAAAACTGCTCAACTAAAAATAGCAACCCGCTTTTAGGCTATTCTCTGTATCCCAAAATGCCCTTCTCTTTTTCTCGCTGTTTTGTCACGATAACCCTCGGGATATATCCGCAACATCACTTTATGACTTATTCAATTCAGGACAATGTTTAGCCCCTGCGGATACCTATATGCAAAATAAAATACGTTTATTACTGCTCAGCCTGTCACTGGCTGTGTTTGGCGTGATCACCACCGAAGTGGCGGTGATTGGTTTATTACCACAATTAACTCAGCAGCTTCATATCACAGCGCCACAAGTTGGTTTTCTCGTCAGTATCTACGCAGTGGTAGTGGCCATTTCAGGACCTTTTATCACGCTATTGCTCGGGCGTTTTAATCGCAAAACCGTTCTGTTGGTCATTATGATGCTATTTATTATCTCCAATAGTATTTATGCCCTCACCGAAAACTATCATATGATTTTGGTGTTTAGAGTTTTACCCGCACTGACCCATGCGGTCTTTTTTGCCATCGCCCTAAACCTTGCAGCCAATGCCATGCCGCCCGAAAAATCTGCCAAGGGCGTGGCCATTGTGTTTTCCGGTGTCGCGGTGGGGATGGTTTTGGGATTACCCCTCAGTGCCTTTATTGCAGAAGCCTTTTCCCTGACTGCCGCCTTTTGGTTCGGCGCGTTAACCAGTTTGCTAGCATTTATGGGGATCGCCATTCATGTGCCGTCAACTCCCGTCACCACACCGTTGAAAGTCCGTGAACAAGTAGCGATTTTAAAACGTTTGCCTGTTTGGTTATGCATATTGACGGTGACACTGATTTTCAGCGCGATGTTCGCGAGTTTCAGTTATATCGCCGATTATCTGATCAAAATCACTGGATTTTCGAACAATGCGACCAGCACACTATTGGTGGTGTTCGGCGTCAGCGGGTATATCGGTAACTTTATTTTTAGCCACTTTCTACAGCGCAGCCAAACTGCGACCACCTTGCGTTATCCCGTGTTATTCGGGGTGATTTATTTCGCAGTTTGGCTCTTTGGGCATCAGCCGATAGTGATGGTGGCGTTGGTGATTTTATGGGGCGCTTTCCATACATCCGGTTTAATCATCAGCCAAAGTTGGTTAATGAAAGAAGCCAATTCAGCCCCTGAGTTTGCCAATAGCCTGTATATTTCATTCTCAAATTTAGGGATCACCATTGGCACTATGATTGGAGGCTGGGCGATTTTATATGCAGGGGTTGCTGCCATTATTTGGGTGGGAATTGCGTTTTCTGTCCTGGCATTAATCAGCATTTGGGTAAAAGTGAAGCTAACCCATTCGGCGCCAGCACTCGCTTGCCATTCCCTTAATTAAATTGCCTTTCTTTTGCCGCCTTAAGCAACATATCAATCAAATAGCGTGTTTTTGGCGGCATACTACGCCCTTTCGGCCACAACAGATTAATCGGCGTTTCATAGCCTTCAGACTCTGGCAAAATGCGCTGTAATTGCTGGTTTTTCAGATAATCATCGACCAACCACAATGGTAACTGAGCAATCCCTTTTCCTTGAAGCACCGCTTGGAGCATCGCATCGCCATCAGCGAGTTCATAAAAAGGGCGTGGAGCATACTGGATGACAGTTCCTTCTTCACATAAGCGCCAATAGAAAGGTGCTCCTTGTCGGATCCCCACAATGCAGCGATGATTCTCCAGCTCTTGAAGATGCTGAGGCGCCCCGTATTTTTCAAGATACTCTGGCGATGCACACAGGACTTGGTTTTGTGTGGTTAACTGCCGAGCCACAAGGTGAGCGCTGTCGGGTAAAGGGCCAATACGCACCATCAAATCCAAACCTTCCTCGAGGGCATCCACAAACTGCTCATTAAATGAAACGCTCAACATCAATTGGGGCTGCTCATCCATCAATTGCATCAAAATAGGCATAACGCATTTACGCCCAAATGCGGCAGGGAGATCTAGACGCAGCTTACCCATCAAGGTATGGGTATTCTCTTGGAGCTGCTGACCTGCTTTATCTAATAAATCCAGCGCGGCTGAGCATTCATGGAAATAGTGCTCTCCTTCCGTGGTCAACGAAATTCCCCGCGTGGTTCGGATTAATAGGCTAATACCCAAATGTTCTTCGAGCTTAGTGACACGCTTGCCGACGGCGGATTTGGTGATCCCTAAACGCTCTGCCGCTTCCGTGAAACTCCCTGATTGAACCGTCGCCACAAATGCAGTAATACCGGTGAGTGAATGGATGGGGATCATAATGCGCTTTTTAACCTCATCAACTGCTAGCCTGCCGCTTTTTTTCAATTGATTCATTCTAGAGCAAATTCCCAAACCCTTAAATCAATCTCTAAATTTAATTAATTCCTGCCCGTTTGATATTCATATAAATTATTTTTTTCTTTGTTTTAAATCAAATTACCGTCATCTAAAAAAAGGCAATATCCTACATATTGTGCTTTAATTAATTAACTAGACACTATATATAGTAAAAATTCACATTTCTTTCACAGGGATGCCCCATACTGATAAAGGATCATGGACGCTATCGCCAGTCCTGTGAGGGATTAAATAAGGAGTATGACAGTGAAAACGGTGGTTATAAAACGAGATGGTTGTCAGGTCAATTTTGATCTCCCACGCATTCAAGAAGCGGTGCGACGTGCAGCCGCTGCGGTGGACGTCAAAGATGATGATTATTGTCTGCAAGTTGCCACGGTTGTCTCTGAGCAGTTGTGCAATCGCGAAAAAGTGGATATCGCTGAGATCCAAGATGCTGTCGAAGACCAGCTCATGTCGGGGCCTTACAAGGATCTGGCTCGAGCTTATATTGAATACCGCCATGACAGAGACAGCGAACGCGAAAAACGCAGCCAACTTACTCACGAGATCCGCGGCCTAATTGAGCAAAGCAACTTATCCTTACTCAATGAAAATGCGAACAAAGACAGTAAGGTGATCCCAACCCAGCGTGATTTATTAGCCGGGATCGTCGCTAAGCATTATGCAAAACAGCATATTTTGCCACGCGATGTTGTTCTTGCTCATGAAAAGGGTGAAATTCACTATCATGATCTCGATTATGCCCCTTTCTTCCCGATGTTTAACTGTATGCTTATCGACCTTGATGGCATGTTAACCAACGGCTTTAAGATGGGAAATGCGGAAATTGAGCCACCAAAATCCATTTCTACTGCCACTGCCGTTACTGCACAAATTATTGCCCAAGTGGCTAGCCATATTTATGGCGGAACCACCATTAACCGCATTGATGAAATTTTGGCGCCTTATGTCGCTATTAGTCATGAAAAGCATTTAAAAGTAGCCAAAGAATGGGGAATTGCTGACGCTGAAGCTTACGCCCAAAGTCGCACTGAAAAAGAGTGTTACGATGCGTTCCAATCCTTAGAGTATGAAGTGAATACACTGCATACCGCGAACGGGCAAACCCCCTTCGTCACCTTTGGATTTGGGTTAGGCACATCCCAAGAAGCACGACTTATCCAACAGTCGATTCTTAAAAACCGTATTGCGGGACTGGGTAAAAACCGCAAAACCGCGGTTTTCCCAAAACTCGTGTTTGCTATCAAAGATGGGCTGAACCATAAATACGGCGATCCTAACTACGATATCAAACAGTTAGCTTTAGAATGCGCCAGCAAACGCATGTATCCAGACATTCTCAACTACGATCGCGTGGTTGATGTCACTGGCTCCTTTAAAACACCGATGGGCTGCCGCAGTTTCTTAGGTGTCTATGAAGAAGATGGCAAACAAATTCACGATGGGCGAAATAACCTCGGCGTGATCAGCCTGAATTTACCGCGTATTGCGCTGGAAGCTCAAGGTAGCGAAGAGGCATTTTGGGCGCTTCTCGATGAGCGTTTAGCCATCGCTAAAAAAGCATTAATGACCCGCATTGCGCGCTTAGAAAATGTCAAAGCCCGCGTAGCCCCTATCTTATATATGGAAGGTGCCTGCGGCGTTCGCTTAAAAGCCAATGACAGCGTAGCGGAAATTTTCAAACATGGACGCGCTTCAATTTCATTGGGTTACATTGGGTTGCACGAAACCATCAATGCCTTATTTGGCACGCAAACTCATGTGTATGACAGCGAGCAATTGCGCGAAAAAGCCGTCGCTATCGTCAATCGTCTACGCCAAGCCACTGACGAATGGAAAGCCCAAACAGGTTACGGTTTCAGCTTATACAGCACGCCGAGCGAAAATCTGTGCGACCGTTTCTGTCGCTTAGATACCGCTGAATTTGGCGTTATTGATGGCGTAACCGACAAAGGCTACTACACCAATAGCTTCCACTTAGATGTGGAAAAACAGGTTAATCCTTACGATAAAATCGATTTTGAACAGCCTTATCCAGCGCTCGCCAATGGTGGTTTTATCTGTTACGGCGAATACCCGAATTTACAGCACAACCTCAAAGCCCTCGAAGATGTCTGGGATTACAGCTATCAGCATGTTCCTTACTACGGTACTAACACGCCAATCGACGAATGCTATGACTGCGGTTTTTCCGGTGAATTTTCCTGTACCAGCAAAGGCTTTACCTGCCCAGCTTGTGGCAACCACGATACTAACCGCGTTTCCGTGATCCGCCGTGTCTGTGGCTATCTAGGCAGCCCAGATGCCCGACCGTTTAATGCAGGCAAGCAAGAGGAAGTGAAGCGCCGTATCAAGCACTTGGGTAATGGACAGCTCGGTTAACAGCGGATAAATGCCATGAATTATCACCAATATTATCCTGTGGATGTGGTCAATGGACCCGGTACCCGCTGCACATTGTTTGTCTCGGGCTGCGTTCATCAGTGCCGAGGCTGCTATAACCAAAGCACATGGCGCGTGGATTCCGGTATTCCCTTTACCCAAGAGATGGAAGACCAAATTATCCAAGATTTGCAGGATACGCGTATTCGCCGCCAAGGGCTCTCCCTCTCAGGGGGGGATCCTTTGCACCCTGCCAACTTGCCTACCATTTTAGCGTTAGTGAAGCGAGTGAAAGCCGTCTGCCCAGATAAGGATATCTGGATGTGGACGGGCTATAAATTGGATGAATTGACACTAGAACAGCAAAAAGTGGTGAGTTTGATCAATACGTTGATTGATGGAAAGTTCGAACAGACACTATACGATCCCGCGCTGCTATGGCGCGGTAGCAGTAACCAAGTTATTCATCGACTGCGTTAAGCTTCACGCAACCAATGTAATTTGGTGCCAAACCCCAGCGTGTTATCTACCATTTTCACCGTCTGTAATTGGAGCTGCCAAATCGGCAGCTTCGCCTCTAGGGCGACAGGAAATCTCTGGCAATAAAATGCTTTCTGCACATCCGCCTCTTCACCGTCAAATTGGCGAATTTCTCCCACAAATTGAATACCTTGAATTTTACCCACTTGCTTAGTTTGTGCGGAGATAGTCCCTGCCACACGAGGATTTTCCTGCATTAATTGACCATGCTGAGAATCGGGGGATGTCATGAAAATTAAGCGCATATTTTGGCGGTCAAACGCGTAATAGCAACTGGCAGCCCAAATATCATCTTGGTGAGAGGTAAACAGAGAAAAAACGTGTTGGCGAGCAATATAGCGCTGGATGTGTTGTAAGGTGTTTTCGGGTGTCATTGCGAATGTCCATGTTAGACCGTTCAGAACACGCCCATAAAAATGGCTGGGCGTGCTTAAGCTGTTCTGAACGTTATCTGTACTTAGTTCGCACTACTATACGCTAGATTTACTACTTATAAATCGCTGCGGTCCCATTCATCTCATTCTCACCGCTTGCAGAAATCACGCGGAAAGATTTTGCGCCAGCTTCATCAGCTTTTTTGGCTAATTGTGCAGTCAGGTCATTTACACTTGCAGCGCCACTTACAGACACATAACCTACTGCTGGCTCGCTAGCTTGTCTAACTTCTTCAGCCGCCATTGAACCAAATGATACAGCACCTAAAGCTAAAGCAGCAGCAAATAATGTTGATTTTTTCATGGTAAACTTCCTCATTGTATGTTTGATATTTACAGGGGTTTTTTCATGTTTCCCTGTGATATGGATCATACTATGCCCTTTATTCGGAGATGAAAATTAGCTAATTTTGCTATAGTTGTTCAAATTAATTGAACAATAACCTATGTTGAGGTTACAAATTTGTGACAGGTTTATATCATTTTTTATTTATAATTTAGTATGTTATAAACTTTATGATCCGCGAGAAAATTCGCTGCAAGCCAACTAAATTCTCCTTATAAATCAGCACAGAATGCTAAATTCAGTGACAAGAAAAACAAAATGACACAGCAAAATTGGTCTCTTTACTTAATTCGGCAGAAAAATAACGCGTTATATTGTGGGATCACCACCGATGTTCATCGGCGTTTTCAACAGCATGAAGCGGGAACTGGTGCCAAGGCACTAAAAGGTAAAGCGCCTTTGACCCTCGTTTTTCATTGTACTGCGGGGGATCGTTCTGAAGCATCTCAATTAGAGTATCGAGTGAAGCAATTGAGTAAGCAGGCAAAAGAAAGGCTGGTCACTGACCAGCCTGATGATTTACAGCATTATTTAGCGGATTACACATTATCAAAATGCGATGAGTAAGTGACTTCGCCTTTATGCTGGTCAATTGCACCGTTTTCGAGTCCGTAGACAAGAAAATGTTTTTGTAGACTTGGCCATTGGCAACGTAATTCGTGGTTGGAAGCGGGTTCGAAACCAAAACGCCCGTAGTAACCCTCATCACCGAGAACGACGACAGCCCCATAACCAAATTCATTTAAGCTATCTAACCCTTCATAAACCAATTTTTCCGCGATACCTTGGCCTTGATAGGCTTTTTTAACGGCTAATGGGGCGAGTCCTACCCATTGAACATCTTCACCATTCACATCAACCGGGGTAAACCCGACATAGCCAATAACTTCGCCGTCATCGTTGGTTGCCACCACACCGAGGGTCAGTAACCCATCTTCACGCAGGTGCTGAACAAGATCTGCCTCCCCCTCTGTTGGGAAGGTTTCACGTAATAGCGTGTCGATACCCATGGCATCAACCGGGATTTCTACACGTATCAGCATGAGGTTAACACAGGCGTTTTATGCTCTGCGTCCTCACTGTCTTGTACCGTTTTAATCACATCAGCGAGCTGTAATAGACCAAAGCGTAAAGGCGCAGGCATATTTTCAATTTCGAAGGCATCCATCAGGTTTTTAACATACAAACCTAACTCAGTATCCCCTTCAATCACCAAACGACGTTGGAAAAAGAGCGTATCGGGATCTTCTTTGCGGGCTGCGATCAATACCAGATCATTGGCATTGCCGCTGACACTGACATCCGGTTCAGCCTGCTTTTGTACCACCAGCTGACCCTCTTGTAAGCTGATAAACCAAACAAGCTCTAAATCTCGGATCTCAACTTTCAGCCATTTCCCTTCCAGAAAATCGAGTTCGCCTTCTTTAACAGACTCACGAAACTGCCAACTTAATAGTTGTTCGAGTATTTGACGCTGTACGACAAATGGGGTCACTTTCAATGGAAACTTCAAAAATGAAGGGCCTTGAGTGATCAGTTGAGAACGAATTTTACCAAACACAGTACTAACTCCCGTATCAATTATCTGTCCACCACGCATAACTACTGATTAAAGCAGCCGCTTGGACAATTTTAATACCTATAATGACTAAGATTATAGATAACATTGATGTGTAGATGTAAAGATAGTCAGAGATATATCGTTATTTATCCGATATAAGGACATATTTTGCCAAAAAATAACGTGATGATACCGATCCTATATCAATCTTTATCCATCTCGCCAATATTTATTTCCAATAATCTCTACACTTTTATAATAGTCACGAAATAACTATCTCGCCTACAACATTCCAAGCTTCTCTGCGCTAAATCAAAACCTCTACCAGACCCCTTGTCTAGAATGATCAATTGCTAAATTTTTATACAGAGAAAAAGCCAATGGAATTACTCTGCCCTGCGGGGAATTTGCCTGCCTTAAAAGCGGCTGTTGATAATGGTGCCGATGCAGTGTACATCGGACTCAAAAATGATACTAACGCGCGCCATTTTGCAGGTTTGAATTTTACGGAAAAAAATCTGCATGAAGCAGAGCGTTATATCCACCAGCGTAAACGTAAATTGCATATTGCGATAAACACCTTCGCTCATCCTGATGGTTATCAACGCTGGCAGAACTCTGTTGATTTAGCGGCTGATCTAGGAGCCGATGCCCTGATCCTCGCCGATATTGCTATGTTAGAGTACGCCGCCAATAAATACCCGCATATTGAGCGCCATGTTTCTGTGCAAGCTTCCGCGACCAACACGGAAGCCATTCGTTTCTATGAGCGTAACTTTCAGGTGCATCGCGTGGTGCTCCCTCGCGTGTTATCCATTCACCAAGTTAAACAACTCGCCAAAACCAGTCCTGTACCGCTGGAAGTATTTGCTTTTGGTAGCCTGTGCATTATGGCTGAAGGTCGCTGTTATCTTTCTTCCTACTTAACGGGAGAATCCCCGAATACCGTCGGTGCTTGCTCTCCTGCACGTTTTGTTCGCTGGCAACACACTGAAAATGGCATGGAATCACGACTGAATGATGTGCTGATCGACAGCTACCAAAAAAATGAAAATGCCGGTTATCCGACGTTGTGTAAAGGGCGCTATGTGGTGGATGAGCAGAAATATCATGTGCTTGAAGAGCCCACCAGCCTCAATACCATTGAGTTACTCCCAGAACTCATGAGCGCCAATATCGCCTCGGTAAAAATTGAAGGTCGTCAGCGCAGCCCTGCCTATGTCACCCAAGTGACCAAGATTTGGCGTCAGGCAATCAATCGCTATAAATCCAATCCAGACGGTTTTGTGACGGATCCTAGATGGCTCAAAGCCCTTGGCGACCTTTCTGAAGGTAGCCAAACCACCCTTGGTGCGTATCACCGTAAATGGCAATAACTGGCGCACATCATTCATCAGCATGGATTAATGGGTAACATAATGAAATATGCATTAGGCTCAGTACTGTACTACTGGCCAACATCAACCTTACAGGATTTTTATCAGCAGGCAGCAGACAGCGACGCGGATATTATTTATCTCGGGGAAACGGTATGTAGCAAGCGCCGTGATATGAAACCCAATGACTGGATTGAGCTTGCTAAGCAGCTAGCGGGAAGCGGTAAACAGATTATTCTCAGCACTCTAGCCCTGCTACAAGCGCCCTCTGAGCTGAAAGAAATCAGTAAGTTAGTCGATAATGGCGAGTTTTTAATTGAAGCGCACGATTTTGGTGTCGTCAATATGCTGGCTGAACGCAAATTGCCTTTTGTGGCAGGTCATGGGCTTAACTGTTATAACGCTCCCTCACTGAATATTTTGCTACGCCAAGGCATGATGCGCTGGTGTATGCCCGTTGAACTTTCCCGTGACTGGCTGGTGAATTTACTCAATCAATGTGAAGAGCTAGGTATTCGCGATAAGTTTGAAGTGGAAGTTTTCAGCTACGGTCACCTACCACTGGCTTATTCTGCCCGCTGTTTTACCGCTCGTTCGGAAAATCGCCAAAAAGATGAGTGCGAAACCTGCTGCATTAATTACCCGCAAGGGCGCAAAGTGATGTCACAGGAGCAACAGCAAGTGTTCACGCTTAATGGCATCCAAACACTGAGCGGCTACTGCTATAACTTAGGCAACGATATTTCGTCCATGCAGGATTTGGTGGATATTGTGCGGGTTTCCCCTGAAAGCCTTGAGTCCCTCGATGTGATTAGGCAGTTTAAAGCTAACCAACATGGGCAGTCCCCACTGAGCATTCCCAACCAAAGCTGTAATGGCTATTGGCGCAATATTGCCGGATTGACCCTAGAGGCGTGATGGGCTTTTGTCTATTTTGACTCGATGATCTGTGATTAGTCTTATTCTTTAAGTTAAATTTAAGTTCACCATTGAAAATTTAAGTTAAGTATAAAATAATCAGTCCTCCATTATGGATGAGGACTGATTATGGCAATAGGATATTTTTTGCGGGTGGGTGATAAAACAACCTGCGGAGGACAAATATTAACGGGAGACCATACCATGCAATGGTATGGTGTTGCCGGTGCTCGTGAAGGCGATATGGTCAGTTGCGGCAAGCATTCTGGACGATTTTATATTATTGGCGGCTGCCAAAGTGTTTGGGATGAAGGGCGGAAAGTCGCGGGAACACTTGAAAGTATCAGTTCATGCCCCTGCCGAGCTCGTTTTATTAATTCAATTCAAGACTGTTATAGTGATGAATATAGCGATAAAAGTAGCGCTATTTCCTCGGTATCACCATCAATTCCCCCTTCCATTGTTACCAAAAAAATCTGTATTAGTTGCTTAATGAAAGCGGCCGAATCAGGCCAAATGCTTGTCGTTCGAGAAGGATGATGATTAATGAATAATTCGCATCCTATTTTTAATTATTCCAAACGTTATCCTACTGCAAAGCATTATTGTTTAATTTGCGGCTTACAGTATGAACGTTATTTTGATAAAGAAATTCAACACCATTCTGGTGCAACAACTCCTCTTTTTAAGCAATCTTCCGAGGCTGAAATCGCGTGGGCAGGGCCGTGGTTGATTGATGTGACTCATCGGCATGATTTACTGGCAGATTTAATGCAATTAGAGTCTAAATTCCCTGCATTATCTTGGCTAGTTAGTGACTTATCGCTGAATAAATTAGCGTCTCACTTCTCTGACCTTCTTAATGTGAGTTTACCTGATAACAAAACGGCCTTATTCCGGTTTTATGATCCCCGCGTGACGCACAATATGCCCCAAGTACTCACTCTTGAACAATTTAATGAGATAACGATGCCTCTTATTGCATGGTATTACCGCTTTGAAGGGCAATTTTATGCATTACAAGGAGGGCGATTAAATGCAGTTTAGCGAAGAACAATTAACCAAAATTCAAAATATCGAACAAAGTGATTATGTCGCCCAAGTTATTGCTGACTTTTATCAACATCACCCTGATAAATTACAAGTAATTGAAACATTAAATAGTCGTCTGCAATCTGCTCTTCGGTATTTGTTATCCCTAGGGTTTACCAAAGAGCCTTTAATTCGTTCTTTTTTGTTCTATGAAGCGTGCTCCCCTTACTTTTATTTAAAGCCTGAAATCAGAGATATGCTTGAGGAAAACGGTCGAAATCCAGAGCAGCAATACCAAGATTTTTTACGGATAGCCATGAAATTGATTGAATGGAGAACTTAATATGCCAGTTCCTTTAATTATTGCAGGGGCGGGATTAATGACACTGGGTGGACTCGCCGCAGTGACCCATGAAGCCTCAAAAATCGGTTTCCCCTCTTCATCAGGTAGTGGAGATGATGAGTGGGGAAATACTAGTTATGAAGATAAAATTCGGGAATATGAAAGCATTGCGATCGGTGGCGAATTTGATGATGAAGAAAAGAAACGAGGCAATAATCAAGGTGCAGTGGTAGGTGCTACAGCCGGGGCATCTGTTGGTGTTGCTGCCATTGAAGCCAGTAAAGGCTGTCAGGACTGCCCGGC